>DAIMKE010001360.1:0-2014 GCA_036721875.1 Bradyrhizobium sp.
GGTAATGCCGCTCCTGGCGCAGGCTTCAGCAAATTCGGGGCTTTCGGAGAGCAGTCCGTAGCCCGGATGAATCGCATCGGCTCCCGAAATCTTTGCGACGCGGATGATCTCGTCAATCGCGAGATAGCTCTCGATGGGACCGAGGTCGCGCGGCAGATGCGCTCCGCGGCCGATCCGATAGCTCTCGTCCGCCTTGAAGCGGTGGAGCGCCAGCTTGTCCTCCTCGGCCCAGACCGCGACCGTCTTAAGGCCGAGTTCGTTAGCAGCGCGGAATACCCGGATCGCGATTTCCGAGCGGTTTGCAACCAGGATCTTGGAAATTCCGTTCGACACAATATCGTCCAGTTCAAGAGCGCGAGAATTACTTGTCATCAACCGTATGACGTTGTTGATTTTCGTTGAAGACCGTGTCGAAACGGTAGGGAGAAGCAAGTAGAACGGCCAATCGACGGATACCGGGCCGCCAACGCTGACAATCAATCTTCGGAGGGCACCTGAACAGGCGTCAGGTCGTGCCGGCACGGTTCAGCAGGGCGCGAGCCCGGACACGAACGGGCGCATCCACCATGGCGCCATCAACCGCAACAGCCCCGTCGCCGCTCGCGAGCACCTTCCTGGCCCAGGCGATCTCCGCGTCGCTCGGTGCGAAACCTGCGCGGATCGCTTCGATCTGTCGCGGGTGGATGCAAAGCTTTCCGCCCATACCTAGTTCCAGCGCGTGGCGAGCGTCGCCCACGATCACGGAGGTGTCATCGAGCGCGGTGGTGACGCCATCCAGGGGGGCGACGAGGCCGCTGAGACGCGAAGCCAGCACTAGTTCGCACCGCGCTGCGGAGAGCGCCCCGCGAGTATGGACACAGCGGAGATCGGCACAGAAATCGATGCTGCCGAAGGCGAGCCTTGCGACATTCTCCGTCGCCGCGATCCGGCGCGCGTCGGCCAATCCACGCGCGTTCTCGATCAAAGCCACGATCGGCAGGGACGAGGCTGCGCAGAAAGCCGCAAACTCAGCGGTGCATTCCGCTTTAGGGAGGATCACCGCTGCGACGCGCTTCTGGGCCAAGGCGTGCATATCGGCGTCATGCCAAGGCGTGCCAATACCGTTGACGCGCACGAGGATCGGCTTATCCGTGAACCCGACTTGCAATGCTGCACGTGCTGCTGCCTTGCGGTCTGAGGAAATGGCATCCTCCAGGTCCACGATTACCGCATCGCAATCGCTCGATGCCGCCCTGTTGAACCGTTCTGGCCTGTCGCCCGGAACGAAGAGCGGAACCCAGAAGTCAAGTGCTGTGTTCATCGGCGATCTCCCGGCAAACCTGGCTGATCGGCCCTGCTCCTCAAAGTGCACCCGGCTCTTCACGCTGCGATCTCGATCGGAAAGACAAGAGTCGTCGGAGAAGCTCCAGGCTGCCGTCGACGGCGAGCGCCAACAGGGTCGTTGGGATAGCGCCGGCCATCATCATCTCCATGTTGTTCAGATCGATCCCCATAAAGATGAGTTCGCCCAAACCGCCGCCGCCGATCAGAAAGGCAAGCGGTACTGCGCCCATGTTGATGACCACGCCTGTGCGGACACCAGCCATTATGACGTCGATCGCGTTTGGCAACTCGACCCTGATAAGCACTTGCGAGGGTGTCATGCCCATGCCCGTGGCGGCTTCCTTCATCGCCTCGGGCACGGCTCGCAGCGAGGCGTAGCTGTTGCGAACGATCGGCAACAGCGTCGCCAGGGTCAGCGCGAAAACCACAGAAGGAATGCCGATGCCTAGGAAAACCATCGCCAAGGCCAGAAGAGCAAGGGTCGGGATCGAGTTTCCGATGTTGAGCGCTTGCATGACGAGTTCGGCAATGCGCTCAACTCCGGGACGCGAGAGCAGAATCCCAAGTGGGATGCCTATGGCCGCGGCGGCTAGGCTCGATATGAACGCGAGCGCCAGATGCTGCCTGCCGAGATAGACGATGTCCGGCCAATACTGGAGCATGTTGCCCACCGCATCCGATGAAACGACGC
>DAIMKE010001361.1:0-2013 GCA_036721875.1 Bradyrhizobium sp.
CCACTGGCTCGCCGAAGCGGTCAGGCGTTACGAGGCGATCGACGATCTTGCCGGCCGGCTCGGCTCGTATGCCGGGCTCGTCCACGCCGGCGACAGCGTCGATCCCGCCATCTCGAAGTTCTATGGCGATGTTTCGGAGCGGCTGACCGCGGCCTCGGTGCACCTGCTGTTCTTCGGGTTGGAACTCAACCGTGTCGACGACGCCGCGATCGAGCGTGCGATGGAGACGCCGGAGCTTGGGCATTACCGCCCGTGGATCGAGGATCTGCGCAAGGACAAGCCGTATCAGCTCGAAGACCGCGTCGAGCAGCTGTTTCATGAAAAGTCCCAGAGCGGTTATGCCGCCTGGAACCGGCTGTTCGACCAGACCATCTCCGGCCTGCGCTTCAAGGTCGGGGCCAAGGAACTGGCGATCGAGCCGACGCTCAACCTGCTGCAGGATCGTGCGCCGGAAAAGCGCAAGGCCGCGGGCCAGGCGCTGGCGAAGACCTTCAAGGACAACGAGCGGACCTTTGCCCTCATCACCAACACGCTGGCCAAGGACAAGGAAATCTCCGATCGCTGGCGCGGTTTTCAGGACGTGGCCGATTCGCGCCACCTCAACAACCGCGTCGAACGCGAAGTCGTCGATGCCCTGGTCGGCTCGGTCCGCGCGGCCTATCCGCGGCTCTCGCACCGCTATTACAATCTGAAGGCCGGCTGGTTCAAAAAGAAGAAGCTCGCCCATTGGGACCGCAACGCACCGCTGCCGTTCGCGGCCACCGGTACGATCGGCTGGCCCGACGCGCAGAACATGGTTCTCACCGCCTACCGCGGCTTCTCCACCGAGATGGCGGCGATCGCGGAACGCTTCTTCACCGATCGCTGGATCGATGCGCCGGTGCGGCCGGGCAAGGCGCCGGGCGCGTTCTCGCATCCGACCACGCCGTCGGCGCATCCCTACGTGCTGATGAACTACCAGGGCAAGCCGCGCGACGTGATGACGCTGGCGCATGAGCTCGGCCATGGCGTGCATCAGGTGCTGGCTGCCAAGAATGGAGCGCTGATGGCGCCGACGCCGCTGACACTGGCCGAGACCGCCAGCGTGTTCGGCGAAATGCTGACCTTCAAGCGGCTGCTGTCGCAGACCAGGAACGCCAAACAGCGTCAGGCGCTGCTGGCCGGCAAGGTCGAGGACATGATCAACACCGTGGTACGGCAGATCGCGTTCTACTCGTTCGAGCGCGCGGTTCATACCGAACGCAAGAACGGTGAATTGACCGCCGAACGCATCGGCGAGATATGGCTCAGCGTACAGAGCGAAAGCCTCGGTCCGGCGATCGACATCCGTCCGGGATACGAGAATTTCTGGATGTACATCCCGCATTTCATCCATTCGCCGTTCTACGTTTACGCCTATGCGTTCGGCGATTGCCTGGTGAACTCGCTCTATGCGGTCTACGAGAACGCCTCCGAGGGGTTTGCCGAGCGCTATCTCGCGATGCTCGCGGCCGGTGGCACCAAGCATTATTCAGAACTGCTCAAGCCGTTCGGGCTCGACGCCAAGGACCCCAAATTCTGGGATGGCGGGCTGTCGGTCATCGCAGGCATGATCGACGAACTGGAAGCGATGGGCTGACTCGGCCGCCCAGAGCCGCGCGGGAAAGCCACGAAACGGACTTGTGATAATCGCCGACACAATTTCGGCCGTCGTCTCGCGCCATGGTGATGGCGACGGGAGTGAAACTCATGATCGATACGCCGACGCGGCGCGCCGTAATTGGAGCAGGGGTCTTTGTGGCCGGCTCGATACTCGCGATCGACCGCAGCGTTGCGGAGACCCCGCTCGCGGCGACGCCCGCTTGCCACGATGGCGACGAAGCGACGCTTTCGCAGACCGAAGGTCCATACTTCAGGCCATCATCGCCCGAGCGAATCGATCTGCTTGAGACAGGCATGGCGGGGCAGCCGATCGAACTGGTCGGCTTCGTCCTCACCCGCGGCTGCAAACCACTCGCCGGGGCCCTGCTGGAT
>DAIMKE010001362.1:0-2008 GCA_036721875.1 Bradyrhizobium sp.
ACGACCTGTCCGGTGTCGTCGCGCACCGGCACGCCGACCCCGCCCATGCCGGGAAAGGCGGCGTCGAGCAGCACGGTGTGGCCGTGCTTTCGCGCAGCGACAATGCGCTCGCGCAGATATTTCGGCGTGATGCGCGGCGATTTCGCCAGTCGCGGCACGATGACTTCGATGATGGCGTCGATCTCGGCATCGGGCAGCCACACCATCAAAGCGAGACTGCCGGCGCCGACGCCGAGCGGCCGCCGGCTGCCGATCTGCAGGTAGTTCGGCTGCAGCGGATGACTGCCGACCGAGCGCGCCAGATACAGCGCCTCGACGCCGCTGCGCACCGACAGCAACGCGGTATCGGCCGATCGCTCGGAAACGCGCAGCAGGCTCGGCTGCGCCAGTTCGGCGATGTCGACGGTGCGGCGCGCGCCGACCGCCATCACCCGTGCCTCCGGGCCGAGTTCATAGGTCTTCGCGCCGGTGACGCGGCTGACAAAGCCTTCCTCGATCAGCGAGCCGAGGATGCGCAGCGTGGTTGCCTTGTTCAGCGAAGTCGCTTCCGCAATCTCGGTCAGTCGCAACGGCGAACTCTGCGCCAGCACGCGCAGGATCGCGCATACTTTCTGGATGGCGTTGAACTTGTCGGATGATCCCACGGCGGCCGGCGACGGCTTTTTCCTGGCATTGGACGGGCTCATGCGGCGTGGGCCTTCGGCGTGCCCGATCCGAACCGGATGTGTTTCATCGCTGGGATCCTCTGTGCGGGCTGATCCTAGAGAGAGCGGTCAGCCCGCGACAGAGGGACGTTTCGCATGGCGATACTCCTGGTCTGATTTATTCGCTGGAACAGCTGCTTCGTGCCTTCTTCATGACAAATATTCCGTCATGCGAACCTCTACCGCGCGCGCGGCATTTCGCCGAGGTCCCAGAACAGGCCTGCCATGATCGCCAGCGCCTCCTCCGTGACCGGCAGCAGGATGTGTTCGTCCGGCGCATGCTGCGAGCAGCCGGGATAGGAATGCGGCACCCAGATCGTGGGCAGGCCAAGCCCCTCGGCAAACACGTCGTTCGGCAGCGAGCCGCCGAAATTCGGCAGGATCGCGGGCGCCTTGCCGGTGGTCTGCCGGATCGAGTCCGCCGTCCAGTTCACCCAGGGGCTGTCGGCATCGGTTCGCGACGCGGAGAAACGCTGCGCGCCGCTGACCTCCACCATCGGAAAGCCGCTGGCATGCAGATGCGCCCGCACGGCGTCGACGACCTCCTCGTATCTGGTGCCGACGACGAAGCGAAGTTGAAGCACGGCGTTGGCGTGCCCGGGTATGGCATTGGCCGGCTTGTCGATATTGCCTGACGACATCGCCAGCACTTCCAGCGTGTTCCAGGCAAACAGCCGCTCGGCCGGCGACAACCCCTCCTCGCCCCAGTCTTGCGCCAGCGCCGGCTCGTCCGCGGTGGGTTCGATCTTCACGTCCGCGAGCGCCGCGCGGACGGCGTTCGAGATCCGCGGCGGCTTCAGCGCGTCGAGTTTCATCCGACCCTTGCCGTCGACCAGGCTTGCGATGGCGCTGCAAAGGATGGTCGCGGGATTGGCGAGGACGCCGCCCCAATTGCCCGAATGGTGGCCCCCTTCGCGCAGGTTGACATCGAGATGGATGCGGTTGCCGCCGCGGCAGCCGAGGAAGATGGTCGGCCGTTCCGCCGATAGTCGTGGGCCGTCGGACGCCAGGAACAGATCGGCCTTCAGTTCGTCGCGATGGGCTTCGCAGACCTGCCGCAGATCGGGCGAGCCGATCTCCTCGCCGGTCTCGATGATGAACTTGGCGTTGAAGCCGAGCTTGCCGCCGCGCGTCTCGCGCACCGCGCGCAGGGCCGCGAGATTGATGCTGTGCTGACCCTTGTTGTCAGCCGTGCCGCGGCCGTAGACGCGCTCGCCTTTCGTCGTGATCTGCCACGGATCGAGATTGTCGCGCCATTCACCCTCCATGCCCTCGACCACGTCGCCGTGGCCATAGGTGAGGAC
>DAIMKE010001363.1:0-2007 GCA_036721875.1 Bradyrhizobium sp.
GTGCCGGCCTCGGTCGGATTCATCGCGCTGCTCGGCATCGCCGTCCTCAATGGCGTCGTTCTGGTGTCCTACTTCAATCAACTCCGCGCCCATGGCCTGAGCGAGGACCGCATCGTGGTCGAGGGCGCGATGCGCAGGCTACGGCCCGTGCTGATGACTGCGAGCATCACGGCGCTCGGCTTGATCCCGCTGCTGTTCGCGTCAGGGCCAGGATCCGAAGTGCAGCGGCCGCTTGCCATCGTCGTGATCGGCGGGCTGCTGTCGTCCACCCTGCTCCCCCTGCTTCTCCTGCCGATCCTGTATCGCCGCTATGGCGGAGCATCGAAGGTGGCGAAATGAGCGATCGGCCGGTCTGTCTCACGCTGATCGTACCGCGTCAGCTCCGCGAGGAGGTGTTCGACTATCTCATCGAACAGACCGACCTCGTTTCGGGATTCACGGCATCTGCCGCAGCCGGTCACGGCGCCGAAGTCCGATTGCAGACGGCCGCCGAACGCGTCAAGGGCCACGCCGATCAGACCGCCGTGCAGATGATTCTGGCGGAGAGAAACGCCGCCGGCCTGCTCGACCGGCTGCGGGCTTCATTCGCCGGAACGAAGCTCGTCTATTGGACGATGCCCGTGACGGAGTTCGGCACGATCGATTGAGCCCCTCAGAAATCCGTCGACATCGACAAGAGCAGGGTTCGCGGCGCCCCTTGCGCCAGTGCCGAGTAGCTTGCGACGCCAGCCCAGTAATTGGTGTCGAACACGTTCTGGACCAGGGCCCGCAGCGTGACGGGCCGGTTGTTGATGCGCGTGCTGTAGCGTGCGCCCAGATCGAGTCTCGTCCAGGCTGGGACGACCTGCGTGTTTGCCCCATTCAGATATTGGTGCCCGGTATAGATGGTGTTTGCGACCAGCGTCAGTCCGGGCGCGAACGGGGTGTCCCATTCAGCGGACAGATTGGCCTGCACCTCGGGCACTCCGATCGGCGTCTTGCCGAGATTTGCCAGCGTGCTCGTCTTCGTCAGCACGGCGTCGATCAGCGTCACGCCGCCAAGGACGCGAATGCCCGGCTGCACTTCTCCGAACACAGTGAATTCCACGCCGCGATTGCGCTGCTCCTGATCGGCCCGGAAGATGTTGTCGGCTCCCGTCTGCCCCGACGGCTTGGTAATCTCGAACAGGCTGATGGTGGTCGCCAGCATGCCGAAATCGACCTTGACGCCTGCTTCCTTCTGCTTGCTGAGATAGGGCGCGAGGACCTCGCCTTGATTGCTCGCCGTGTTCGGTGCCAAGTCGCCCTTGCTGAGCCCTTCGATGTAATTGGCGTAGAGCGATACGTTGCTCCAGGGCTTGACGACGACGCCAACCATCGGCGTGTACGCCGTCTGGTCGTAGGCGGAGGTCACGGCTCCCGTGGTGGTGTTGTAGTTGTTCGACTTGACGCCCTGCTGCCTGACGCCGACGGTCAATTGAAGCCGCTCCTGGAAAACTGACATGGTGTCGGCCAACGCAAGGCCGGTCAGTTCGGTATCCGACAGCTTCGGCACGGTGGCGGGAGCCGGTACGAGCTGCTCCGGACGGGCGATCGGCGCATAGATGTTGGACAGCACCGCCGTGCCGTTCACCGAGCCGCGCGCGATTTCGTCCGTGTAGTAGCTTCCCTGGAAGGTCACGGCGTGACTGATCGCGGCGGTGTCGAACCGGGCGCGCACGCCGGCGTCGGCCACGTTCCTGTCGATGTCGAACTTGAACCGTCCCGGAGTGGAGGTGGTGTTGCCCGTCGCATTCAGGATCGTCGGCGTGCCAAACAGACGATCGACCTGGGTCCTGCCACCACCGGCGTCGGCAAACACGGTCACAGTTTCAGTCACATCGTATTCGGCGCGCGCCAGCAACGAGTTGTCGTGAACCTTGGCCCATTCCCAGGCCTGCGTGACGTTGCGCCGCCCGACCGGCGCCGTCGGGACCGCGACGCCCGTTGCGACCAGGAACGGCCTCGTCGGCGCGTCGAACTTTTCTT
>DAIMKE010001364.1:0-1998 GCA_036721875.1 Bradyrhizobium sp.
CCCCGCCGTTACGGCCGACAGTGTAAGTGTAGCCGACGCCTTCGGCGCCATCGGCATCACGGATGCGGCAGGTGATCAGCTCGAATGCGGTGATCTCGCCATGGGTGGAATCGGACAGCGTGACGGGAAGGGGGATCCGGTAGAGGGCGGATTCGATATTGGCGATGCGCGGCATGTGGCCTCCCTGTTTTTTCTTTTTCGTAGCAACCATTAAGTAGGGACGGCATTTTCGCGCCAGGGTTTACCTCTGGCAACGACGGTGTTGGCATAGATCAGGAGCTTCCTGGCGCAAGCTACCATAGCGAGGTTGTGGGCTTTCCCCGCGGCAGTGAGGCGGCTGTAGAGGTTGATCAAGGCCTTATTCCAGCGGAAGGCTGCCGGGAGCGCGGCGGCGTAGAGGGAGCGCCGAAGGCGGCCCCGGCCACCGGCGATATGGCGCTGTCCTTTGTATTTTCCACTGTCGTCATCAAAGGGAGCAAGACCTGCGAGCGCCGAGGCCTGCTCTCGGCTGATGCGGCCGAGCTCGGGCATCCGGACAATCAGGGCGAGCGCGGTGCGTTCGCCAATGCCCGGAACGCTCATGACGAGATCAAGTCGGACAGCCAGGTCGCGGTGATCGCGCAATTGCTTGGCAATGAGGCGTAGCTGCGCCAGTCTTCGAACCTTGAGCCGCGCAATGTCGGCGAGAACCATTCGTTTCAGGCGCGGTTCGGCAATGTGCTCGAGCCGGGTCTTGAAGCGAGCGATATCCTCCTCGATTTGCTCGACGAAGGTCAGGCTGTCGGCAAGCCCCGTCAGTCGCTGGTCTGCTCCCATCTGATGCGGTTCGATTGCGGTCGCACATGCCGCGATCAAAGCCGCATCGAGCGCATCATTTTTAGCCTTCTGGCGGTGCATGCGCGCAAAGGCCCGCACCTGGATCGGTTGGAGAACCAGAACGACAAAACCCGCCGCCTGCAGGTGCCTGACCACACCACGTTCGTAACCTCCGGTCGCCTCGATCCCGACGCGTTCGACGCCGGCCTTTGTCAACTCCAAGCGAAGTTGCTTCCAACCCCGCATTGAGTTTGCGACCTGCAAACGCTGGGTCTGTCCGCAAATCGCAACGTCCAGCTTGTCCTTGGCCGTATCGATGCCGGCCACAATCATGCTAGTCTTATCCATCTTCGTCGACCCTGCCTTGTGAAGCGAACCAAGTTGTTCCGGCAACCATCCGGGTCCGATGAAGGTGCTGGCGCGATCACGCTACGGGTCAGCCACAAACTGCTCAGGATGGGTACGATCCGATCGCCAGCGGCCTGCCGTGGTTGCAGCCTCGGTAGGCCATTCCTCTCGGAACGCTCCAACAATATCTGATTGCGCTATTACAAGGATGGGTAGAGCGAAGCGAAACCCATCATCTCCGTCTTTGCGGGGGAACGATGGGTTTCTGCGCGCGCTCCAAGTCTGCATCATCTATCAACGGGCAGATTGTCCAAGTACCAAGCTGCCTTAGTCCACGCGGAATCATCGTCGATACGATGCTCAAATGGGCGTGGGTAGTCTTTCCTGCTCAGGACGCCAAGCAATATCGCGTTCGCTCTCTCCGGATCGTGGATACGCCAGATAATCTCACGGCGAGCATCGTGTGTAACGCGAGCGAGGAACAAGGCGTTGCCGTCCGCCTTGACGTGCAGGTCGAGCTTGTCTTCAAACTCGTAGAGCAAATCCTGCTCTTGTTGGGACGGAAGACGATCGAGTACCAATTGGACACAATCGACCAGCACGGAGAGATGCCAGGGAAAGGCTGATTTCATTTCGAAAGTCTTGAGAGCCGAGTTTACCGTTGCAAATCCCGGCAGGTCTCGTTGACGAAACTCGATCAGAGTATGCAGCTCTTTCGGGATAGGCTGGCTCACATGCTCACCGCATCGTCGCGAGTTGTACGGCCAGCGCACAGGCGCGGTCGTATTCGTCGAGATTGATCCACTCGTCGACCGTATGCGCCTCGTTCTGGCC
>DAIMKE010001365.1:0-1997 GCA_036721875.1 Bradyrhizobium sp.
CCTCACAGCATGCCGAAAGAGCATGCCGTCCTGTAGTTCGGAGCCTGACGATCAACCGATCTTCAACTCGCTTCACGGCTCCGTGTTGGCCGTGTCCCGCGGTTCCGGGATGCTGTCGGGCAGACCCATCTCCGGGGCCGCTGGAAAGCAGCAACAACTATCTAGACAAGGCGCCCGGCGCGCGCCGCCGTGTGCAGCCTTCTCGGGACAGCGTGCAGCGATGCCTGCTTCTGGGTAGAAGACCAGTGTCAGCAAGTGGCGCGCTGTGGCAGGGAGCCGGCGATACTGGCGCTCAGAGCAACTAAGTGAAGCACCGTCGATGAATTTCTCACTCCCGCGCAAGCTCTGCCAAAAGATCGTCTCCTGTTGATGGGAGAACTCGACTATTGCCGTCGCAAGCGCAAACGGGCTTCGTTTCATCACTGCGTCGGTCACCAATCATGCGGGACAGCGCTTGGGCCGCTTACAGGGGCGGAGCTGCTAATGCCTGCCGCCCATCTGCCCGGCGGGACGTCTGGCTCGCAAACCAGCCGATCACCACATGGATCACTAACACCGCGATCTGGGCGATTGCGAAGGGCGGCTCGCTCTGCGTTGGAGCGAGCGGCTGTAGCAACGGCATCTTCTGGAAGGCCTGAACGACGAGCACGAAAACATTGAGATAGAGCGCTGTGGTCGCCGAGACGCCGTAAGCAATCCGCGCCCAATGGTCAGTTGATCGGCGCGGAAGGGCGAGGCAGGCGATCCCAAGCGCGACCAGCGACGCCACGCCGAAGCCGAAGGCGGGCGTAATGCCGCTGAACGGAAAGAGGAAGCCGGTGATGCTGGTCCCCGCCGTCGTGGCGAGGAAGATGGCCTGCCAACCGGGCAGAAAGCGGCCAAACGCCAGCGCCGCCATCGCGACGAGACCTGTCGCAATGGCGATCAGGCTCATCGACACATGCACGAGGAGCAGCGCATCGATCGACAGCCACGGTATCATGGTGCGCCTCGCAGGTTGGCGTGGAGACTGGTGTGGACCGGCAGGTGAGCGGGCCGGCGCGCCTTTTCAGCTTCGAATAAAGGCAAGAATGTCCTGGTTCACGATGTCCGGATGGGTCGTGCAAAGCCCATGCGGCAGACCCACGTAAGTTTTCAGCGTCCCGTTGGGTAGGAGCTTCACCGCGAGCGGGGCAGAGTCGGCATAGGGTACGATCTGATCGTCATCACCATGCATCACCAGCACCGGCACCTGGATACGTTTCAGATCGTCCGTGAAATCCGTTTCGGAAAAGGCTTTGATGCAGTCGTGATGGGCCTTGATGCCGCCCATCATCCCCTGGCGCCACCATTTCTGGATGACGCCTTGATCGACTTTGGCACCTTCGCGGTTGTAGCCGTAGAAGGGTCCGGCCGGGACATCGAGGAAGAACTGTGCGCGGTTCGCCGCGGTCGCCGCCCGAAACCCGTCGAAAACCTCGATCGGCAGACCGCCCGGATTCTTGTCCGACTTGACCATGATCGGTGGCACGGCGCCGATCAGGACCGCCTTGGATACGCGTCCCGGCTTTGCCCTGGCCACATAATGCGCGACTTCGCCGCCTCCGGTCGAATGGCCGATATGGACCGCGCCCGTGAGATCGAGGGCATCGGTCAGCGTCGCCACGTCCGCGGCATAGGTGTCCATCTCGTTGCCCGACCAGGTCTGGGTCGAGCGACCATGGCCGCGCCGGTCATGCGCGATGACGCGGTATCCTTCTTTCAGGAAGAACATCATCTGGTTGTCCCAGTCATCGGCCGAGAGCGGCCAGCCGTGATGGAACACGATCGGTGTCGCGTCGCGGGCACCCCAGTCCTTGTAGAAGATCTCGGTTCCGTCGCTGGTTTTGACGAAGCTCATGGCGGGTTTCCTTGGTGAGCGAGGATAGGCAGGATGAATCAGGGCTGCCGCTGAAGGCTCAGGCGGTCGCCCTTGCCGGCGCCGCCCGGTACCGGGCGGCCGGCCGCGCGCTGGAGAG
>DAIMKE010001366.1:0-1992 GCA_036721875.1 Bradyrhizobium sp.
CGCTCTCGGTCGCCGATCGTGCCTATGTGCTGGAGACAGGGCGCATTGTGCTGGAAGGACCGGCAGACGAACTCAAGCACAATGCGCGCGTTCGCGAAGCTTATCTGGGGCGCTGAACCCAGGATCAAGGAGGCAAGATGTATCCCGCCAATCATTCTCAATCGCGAGATCTCTATCAACGAGCGCTCAAGAGCCTGCCGGGTGGCAATACGCGAACCACCGTCTATATGAAGCCGTTCCCGATCTACGCAGCTTCGGGCGCCGGCTGCCGTGTCCGGGACGTCGATGGCAATGAGTATATCGACTGCATCAACAACTTCACGTCTCTCATCCATGGCCACGCTCATCCCGCATTGATCGAGGCGGCGACCAAGCAACTCGCTCTGGGCTCCGCCTTCGGCATGCCGACGGAGTCCGAAGTCGAACTCGCGGAGTTGCTGGCAGCAAGGCTTCCATCCGTAGATCATGTCCGCTTCTGCAATTCGGGCACCGAGGCGGTAATGATGGCGCTAAAAGCGGCCCGCGCCTACACGGGTCGCCCGAAGATCGCGAAGTGCGAGGGTGCTTATCACGGCTCCTATGACTACGCTGAAGTCAGCCTCGACCCGACACCCGCGGCTTGGGGAGGCAACGCCCCGGTATCGGTAGCCTATGCCAAAGGCACGCCCGACAACGTGCTCGCGGACGTCGTGACCATTCCGTTCAACGACGTCGAAGCGGCCGTGAGCCTGATCCGCGAGCATGGTCCCGAACTCGCTTGTGTACTCGTTGATCCTATGCCGAACCGGGCGGGTCTGGTTCCGGCGGATCGAGCCTACGTGGAAGCGCTCCGTCAGGTCACGCGGGAAGTCGGCGCGCTGCTTGTCTTCGACGAAGTCATCACATTCCGTCTCGGCTATGAGGGCGCACAAGGGCTCTGGGGCATCGATCCGGACCTGACGACGCTCGGCAAGATCATCGGTGGCGGCTTGCCGGTCGGCGCGGTCGCCGGCGGCAAGACGTTCATGGCGGTGTTCGATCCATCTTCCGGCAAACCGGCGCTCCCGCACGGCGGCACCTTCTCGGCCAATCCCGTCACCATGCGCGCCGGTCTTGCCGCCATGATGTTGCTCGATGCAGCAGCCTATTCACGCCTCGATCGGATCGGCACTGCGGTACGCGACGGCATCAATGCGGCCTTCCGCAAGACTGGCGTTGCCGGGACCGCAGTCGGATTGGGCTCGCTCCTCAAGGTTCATTTCACCGACCGCAACGTCCGGGATTATCGTTCGGCTTACTCGAGCGAGGTGGAAGCGAAGCGCCAGGCCGTTTTCACCGCCGGGTTGCTCAATCGCGGGATTTTCGTCGCGAGCTATGGCCTGATGGCGCTGTCGTTGCCGATGACCGATGCTGACGTCGATACGATTGTGAAGGCGGCCGCGGAGTCCTTGGAGGAGGTCGCCGCGTTCGGCTGATCAAGCTCCCTGTAGCGCGAACTGTTCCGACTGGCGCCCGCTTGACATCGGATTGAGATTTTAATTTCTACCAGCAGGCTTGCGATGACCTCAAAGATCGACCCCATCACCCGCTCCGTTGTCCAGCATCGTCTAAGTTCGATCGTGAACGAAATGGGCGAAGCGATGCTGCGTACATCTTACTCGCAGATCCTGAACTCCAGCCGTGACTTCTCGCTGGGGATCTGCGACGTGAATGGGCGTTTGATTGCGCAGGCGGACCATATTCCGGTTCATGTCGGCGCGCTGTCCTGGGCGACGCTTGCGATCGAGGAGCGCTTCAAGGACATCAAGCCAGGCGACGTTCTGCTGCTCAACGATCCCTACCATGGTGGCAGTCACTTGCCCGATCTGACCGCGTTCGTGCCAATCTTCGATGGGGAACGGAGGCTGTACTGGACCATCGTGCGTGCACACCAGAGCGATATCGGCGGGGCGACCCACGGCGGCTACAATCCGGGCGCGACCGACATTTGGCAGGAAGGATTGCGGGTACCGC
>DAIMKE010001367.1:0-1987 GCA_036721875.1 Bradyrhizobium sp.
GCCGAGACCAAGGCGCTGGCGCTGGAAAGCTCGTTCGGCGGCATGGGGGTGGACGACGAAGCCTACGCGCGGCTGGTGCAGATGCATTCGAACCGGCGGCAGACCGACGAGGCATCGGAGGGGCTGGCGTCATTCGCCGAAAAGCGCGCCGCGAACTGGGGTGCGGGAGGGGAGTAGGTTTCCTGCGGCGCCGATACGTCTGAGACAGCAGTAGCGGGCGCGGCGGAGTTTGCTATATTGGAGCCATGACAGCGAAAGATCTCGAGGAACTCATTGAGCGCGTTCGGCACTGGCCTAAGGAACGCCAGCAGGATGCGGCAGAAGTCCTGCTCGAAATGGAGCGGCAGGACGCAAGCGGTTATCGCTTGACCGGTGCTCAGGCCCGAGAGGTGGTCCGCATCCAGCAGAGTATTCGTGAGGGGCGGGGAACGCTCGCGACGGATGAGCAGATGGCGGCGCTTTGGAAATCATGCGGCCTGTAAGGCTGCGCTTCACCGAGGAAGCGCGGGATCATATTGCTGCAATTTACAGCTACATCAAGGATCGCAATTCCGCAGCGGCCACACAGGTCGCTGCCCGAATCCGTTCAGCCGCCAGCCAGTTGGCTGAATTTCCGCGTATGGGGCATGTCGGCCGTGTCTCGGGTACCCATGAATGGGTCGTGCGTGGCTTGCCCTACATTATTGTTTACCAGGTCGGCGCGTCCGATCCAGACGAGGTGCTGTTCCTGGGCGTGTTCCATGCAGCCCAGGATCGAGAACGAGAATGATGCCGCGATCACAGGAGTAGAATTTGTCTTCCAAACGTATCGCCATTGCCGGGCTGGGTGAGATCGGCAAAACCCTGGCGCGCAAGCTTGCGCAGGGGATGCCGGGCCTCGCCCTTTCCGCAATCGTTGCACGGGATCGGGCCAAGGCGCGAGCCTGGCTCGACGGCGAAGGCATCGCCTGTCCGCTGATCTCGCTCGACGATCTGCCCGAGCATGCCGACCTTGTCGTCGAATGCGCGCCGGCGGCGATCCTCGATCAGATCTGCCGGCCGATGCTGAGCGCCGGCAAGCAGGTCATGGTGCTGAGCTCCAGTGCGCTGCTGCCGCGTCCCGAACTCATCGATCTCGCCCGCGCCCATGGCGGCCAGATCATCGTGCCGACCGGCGCCTTGATCGGGTTCGATGCCGTTACGGCTGCCGCCGAAGGCACCATCAGCTCGGTGCAGATGATCACCCGCAAGCCGCCGACGGGCCTGGCCGGTGCGCCTTACCTGGTCGAAAAGGGAATCTCGCTCGACGGGTTGAAATCCGCGCTGTGCGTGTTCGAGGGCTCGGCGCGGGACGCGGCTGCGGCATTTCCGGCCAATGTCAACGTCGTGGCGGCGTTGTCGCTGGCAGGCATCGGGCCGGACCGCACGACGATCGAAATCTGGGCCGATCCGGCGGTGAGCCGGAACTGCCATCAGATCAAGGTCGAGTCCGACTCGGCCTCGTTCGCGATGTCGATCGAGAATATTCCCTCGGAGAACCCGAAGACGGGTCGCATTACCGCGCTTTCGGTGATCGCGGCGTTGCGCAAGCTCACGTCGCCGCTGCAGGTCGGGACCTGAGCACAGGCCCCGCTCGAGCGACCAGATCGCCGAAACGTATCAGGCGGTCTGGCTGCTATCTGCAATCTTTTCCTTGAGCGCCTCGCAGGTCTTGCGAACCTGTTCGGTCAGGAACGAGCAATCCTCGATGCGCTTGAAGATTCGCTTGGCATCCTCGCGATAGGCCGCAGCGGTTTCGTGCATGTAGGCAATGGCCAGGTGGACCTCGGCGGTCATCGCCTCGCACTTCCTTGCTGCGTCGATCATCTCGGCACCCATCGCCTCGATTTCCTTGGCGGCGGCCTCATAGTCGCGCACCACGGCCTCGGCGCTGAGCGCTCCAACGCGCGGGACGCCGTCCTGATGCTCGACATAGTCCGGCATCGGTCCGGTCTGTACCGGCGGCGCC
>DAIMKE010001368.1:0-1986 GCA_036721875.1 Bradyrhizobium sp.
ATCCCACCGCGCGTTCGTGACGATCGCGAGCCGCCCCTCGTAACGGGTGAGACGCCGGGAATTAGATCACTGATTTGCCCGACGCCGCGAGCGGAATATTTTCGCGCGATGGGCTGGACGGCGCGATGGTGTCCGATGTGGAAGTGATTTGTCCGTCGGGTTGATTTGTCGCACTCGCGATGACGGAGAGAGCGTCAGGTTTGTCGGGACTACACCAGGTGATCGGCAACGTCTCGCGCAGGCCGATGCGCTGGCCGCCCGGCTTGCTCACGTAAATGTGCCGCTCCAGAACGGACTCCATGTTTTCGAACATCGCATAGAGGTCGTCGCAATAGACCGACGGATTGTCGTAGCCGTTCGTTCTGGAATAGCGATGCGGAAGGTCGCCGCCGCCGCAGGCGCTAGACCACCTTGCGCTGCCGCAACTCGGCAATCTCGTCCTTGCCGAAGCCGAATTCGGCGAGCACCTCTTCGGTTTGCTCGCCGAATTCCGGCGGGCGCGCCGCCATCTTGCTCGGCGTGCGCGACAGGGTCACCGGCTGGCCCACCAGTTGAATGTGACGGTTCTCGTCGTTCGGCACATGTTGCGCGATGCCGAGATGTTTGACTTGCGCGTCGTCGAACATCTGGTCGATCGAATAGATCGGGCCGCAGGGCACGCCGGCGTCGTTCAATTCCTTGACCCAGGTCTCGGTCGATTTCTTCTCGGTGAGCTTGCCGATCGTCGCGTTGAGCGCGTCGCGGTTCTTCGAGCGTGCGGGCGACGTGGCGTAATCGGGGTTGGTGATCAGTTCGGGTGCGCCGATTGCCTGCGCGCAGCGTTCCCAGATTCGTCCGCCTGTCGTGGCGATGTTGATGTAGCCGTCGGAGGTCTTGAACACGCCGGTCGGGATGCTGGTCGGATGATTGTTGCCGGCCTGTTTGGCGACGTCCTTTTCCATCAGCCAGCGCGAGGCCTGGAAGTCCAGCATGAAAATCTGCGCCTGCAGCAGCGAGGTCTGCACCCACTGGCCCTCGCCGGAAACGTCGCGCTCCAGAAGTGCTGTAAGGATGCCGATCGCGCAGAACAGTCCGGCGGTGAGATCGGCGACGGGAATGCCGACGCGCATCGGACCTTCGCCGGGCGCGCCGGTAATCGACATCAGCCCGCCCATGCCTTGCGCGATCTGATCGAAGCCCGGCCGCTTGTGATACGGCCCGTCCTGGCCGAAGCCGGAGATGCTGCCGTAGACGATGCGCGGGTTGATGCTGCGCAAGCTTTCATAGTCGATGCCGAGCTTGGCCTTGACGTCGGGACGGAAGTTTTCGACGACGACGTCGGCCTGCTCG
Organism: Bradyrhizobium sp.; assembly: GCA_036721875.1. GTDB lineage: Bacteria > Pseudomonadota > Alphaproteobacteria > Rhizobiales > Xanthobacteraceae > Bradyrhizobium. The sequence goes on from DAIMKE010001368.1 coordinate 1,330, forward strand.
GCGAGACGCTTGAAGACTTCGAGGCCCTTCGGGTCCTTCAGGTTCAGCGTCATCGCCCGCTTGTTGCGGTGCAAATTCTGGAAGTCGGAACCGCGCCGCGGCCCGCCCGGCTGCTCGCCGCCGGCATCCTCGGTCAGCGCGTCGATCTTGATCACGTTGGCGCCCCAATCCGCGAGCTGCCGCACGCAGGTGGGTCCGGAGCGGACGCGGGTCAGATCGAGCACGGTGAAGCGCGACAGGGCTTCCGAGGCATGCGGAAAGGGCATCTTGAAGGGCTCCGGGATGGATTGCGGGCCCACCTTAGTGCCGAAAGATCCAGCGACAAGCCCGGCCGGGCGCCGATGCCGCCTGCCGAAATGCCATGCCTTAGGGGGCGGGCTCAGCGCGACAGGCGTTTCAATTCGGCCCGCGCCTGCTCGGCAAGGGGGGAATCGCCGTGGCGCGCGATGAAGAGTTCGAAGGCTTCCCGCGTTCCCTTCCGACGCGCTGCTTCGTATTCCTCTGCCACCGCAGCGGCGGGATCGCGGGCCATTGGCATCGAAGGTGCGCGCCCCGCCGTGCTGCTCCCGCCGCCGCTGGCGTCCGAATTGGCTTTCTTCGCCATGGCCGGCACTCCTCCGAGGGGTTGAGAGTCCAGCCCACCGAATGCGACTACGG
>DAIMKE010001369.1:0-1984 GCA_036721875.1 Bradyrhizobium sp.
GAGCAAATCCGGACGCGCCGGGCGCACGCCAGACTGTCATCACCATCGGCGGCCAGTCGGAGCCGGAGGAGGAAGAGGACGACGGCATCAAGCCGCTACCCGACCGCCTCATGATGGAGTTGACGGCGCATCGGACGCTCGCGCTGCGCGACGCCGTGGCCACCAATCACCAAGTCGCGATGACAGCGCTGCTGCACAAGCTCTGCCTCGACGCCTTCCAACGCGAGATGCCGAACGGCTGTCTGCAGGTGTCAGTCCGACAGGTCCACTTCTCCGCTCAGGCATCCGATCTGAAAGAATCCGCGTCGGCGAAGGCCATCGACGACCGGAATAAGGCCTGGGCCGCCGACATGCCGAACGACGAAGTTGCGTTGTGGGATTGGCTCGCCGCCCTCGACGACGCCAGCCGCTCGGCGCTGCTGGCGCATTGCGTGTCATTCGGCGTGAATGCGCTGTTCGAGAAAGCCGATCGTTACGGCGGCAACGGCGTGTCGTCGCACGGCCTGCGCCAGCGGTTCGATCAGGCTGATCGGCTGGCGCGCGCGGTCAATCTCGACATGGTGGGGGCCGGCTGGCGCCCGAGCGTCGACAACTATCTTGGCCGGGTCACCAAGAGCCGCATCCTCGAAGCGGTGCGCGAGGCAAAGGGCGAATCATCGGTGCAACTCATCGACCATCTCAAGAAGAACGAGATGGCGAAGGAGGCCGAACGGCTTCTCGACGGCACCGGTTGGCTACCCGAGCCGTTGCGCCTCGCCGAATTTGCTTCCGCGTCGAGCGAACCCGAGGTTGCAAGCGAGCCGCTCCCTGAATTTCTCGCCGATGACGAGGATGACGTGAGCGAGGCGAGCGAAGACGAAGAACCGCACGCCGTCGCAGCCGAATGACGCCACCTGGCGGGGCGGCTCCAGCCGTCCCGCCTCCTCCATTACGCATCTCCGTATCTCAGCCCGGCCGTCGCGCCGGGCCTTTTGCGTTTCACACCCCGTTTGAAAGGAGACCCGTCATGGGTTGGCTCTACATGCAATCGCTGGGCGGCCATTACGGCCCGCGCCAGTATCTCGATGCGCAGTTCACCTTCACGCGGCCGGAACTGACGTCGAAGGTGCTGCGATCCGCGCTCGTCGGTATGCGCGTCTATTACGCGGCCATCGCGCATGTTCGTCACGAGAAGAACGAACGCACGGTCTTCGCCGCGGTCTGCCTCGTCAACTACAACCCGCGCGACCGCGAGGGCTACATCTTCGGCCACAAGGACATGGACGAAACCGTGGGGCCGAACGAAGCCGACTGCCCCGAAGCGATTCTCGATTTGCTCACGGCGACCGAGTATCCCTATGCGCAGGCCTGGCGCGCACGCTGCCGGGAGAACGCGGCGGCAAGGCGCACGTTGTCGAGCAAGCCATCGCCGCGTGCCGGTCAGACCATCGTGTTCGACCAGCCGCTGTCGTTCTCCAATGGCCGCACGCTCGATCGCTTCGAGGTGGTGGCCAATCCACGCAGTCATCGCACCGTGCTATTCCGCGCGGCAGACAGCGGCGGAATCTATCGCATTACGAACATCAAGAAGCACAGCTATCGCCTGATCGATCCGGCCTGATCCGGATCGCAATCGATCATCTCATCGAAGGGTCCGGCGCTGACGCGCCGGGCCCTTCGTGCATGCAGGCCTCAGAGGGAGAGGCGGGCCGGGACGGGTTTGAGCCGCCGCGGATCAAGAGAGCGTCCGGGCGGCCGATCCGTCCCCGCTCTCCCGAGGCTCCGTCCATGTCCCATCCGTCCATTTCCGTGGCAACCATCGCGGCTGCATCCAGCGCTGCCGCCGCCGATCCTGCGTCCGCCGTCGTCGCGGCCGCGCACTTCCTTCTCCCCCACCTTGAACGCGGGCGCCGCATCGACGCGCCGATACTGCGGGCCGCGATGGAAACCGCATTCGGCGCTTCCGATGCCGACGGTGCATGGGACTGGAAGACGGCCTATGACG
>DAIMKE010001370.1:0-1983 GCA_036721875.1 Bradyrhizobium sp.
CCATCTGCTCATAGTGCGTGCGGAAACTGTCCTCGGTGACGTAGCCGAGGTGCGGCGTCAGCACGATATTGTCGAGCTTGCGGAACGGGTGGTCGACCGGCAACGGCTCGACCGAAAACACGTCGATCCCGGCGCCCGCGATCTTCTTCTGGGTCAGCGCTTCCAGCAGCGCGCCTTCGTCCACGAGCGGCCCGCGCGCCGTATTGACGAGGTAGGCGGTCGGCTTCATCCGGGCGAGATCGGCCGCGCTCACCAGCCCGCGCGAGCGCTGGCTCAGCACCACATGGACGGTGACGATGTCGGCGGTCGCGAACAGGTCTTCCTTGGTGGCGTAGGTAACGCCGACTTCCTTGCACTTCTCCGGCGTCAGGTTCGGGCTCCAGGCGATGACGTTCATGCCGAAGGCCTGCGCCAGTTTCGACACCTTGGTGCCAAGCTTGCCGAGGCCGATGACGCCCAGTGTCCGGCCCTCGATCTCCATGCCGACGAATTTCTGCAAGGGTTCGCCGGCATGCATGCGCGCGTTCTCGCGGCCGATATTGCGGGTCAGTTCCAGGATCAGGCCCATGGTCAGCGGCGCGGTCGGATCGCGGCCCCACTGCGTGCCGCACAGCACGACGTTATGGTCCTTGGCGGCTTCCATATCGATCGCGGCATTGCGCATGCCCGACGTGATCAGGAGTTTCAGATTGGGCAGCGCCGCGAACAGGGTGCGTGGGAACGGCGTGCGCTCGCGCATCGCGCAGATGATCTCGAAATCCTTCAGGGCGCTCGCAGCCGCTTCAGTGGTCGCCAACGGCTGGTTGAAGACGGTGACGTCGATGCGGTCGGAGACCTGGGACCAGTCCGCGACCGTCAGGGCCACATTGAGATAATCGTCGAGAATTGCACAGCGCAGCCGCGTCATGGAAAGGTCCGTTGGTGGCGAGGGGGACGGCGGAAGGGCCGTCGGGGAAGGTCGCCATGGTTGCGCGCAATCCGGAACGGCGCAAGCGGACAAATAGCGTTTTCGAGCGAAGTGGCGGCCGGTTCGCGTGAAGAAAACGCGTCAAAAAAGCGAGCCGCGGGGCAGCGTCAAATAACCGGGAAGCTCAGTTCGAGCGGCCGGGATGCTTCGCGTGCCAGGCCGGGCCCGGGCCGCGCATATAGTGCAGTTCCGGCCGATAGGTGCTGAATGCCCTGGCGAGGAACTGGCGCAGGAAGGCGCGGAGTTCTGCGAGGGGTTTTGCCTGTCCGGTGCGGCTGGGCGCCGGGGCGTGAAAAGATGCCGAACCGATCGTAGCCATGACGCGAGCCTTTTTTTGTTTTCACTGGCGGCGGCTAGCCGCTCGAGACGCCTTTTTCGGCGCCTGCAACGACCTTTCGCCCGATTCATTAAATGACAGTTTCAATTGTACGGATCTCGTCCCCGCATGGTTTCGAACCCGTAATCATCCGTGGTGAACGGAAGGAAAACGGGTCGCCGCGGTTGCCCTTTCGGGGCCGCGCCGCTACATCAGCGGCAGCAAATTTCCGTAAATTCCAACAGTTTCCAGGGACCGCGATGGCTCGCCAGTTCGTCTATTTCATGCAGGGTCTGACCAAGAGCTACCCGACCCGAAAGGTGCTCGATAACGTCCATCTGTCGTTCTACCCCGACGCCAAGATCGGCGTGCTCGGCGTCAACGGCTCGGGCAAGTCGACCCTGCTCAAGATCATGGCCGGCCTCGACAAGGAATATAACGGCGAGGCCTGGGTCGCCGAGGGCGCCCGCGTCGGCTACCTCGAGCAGGAGCCGCAGCTGGATGCTTCCAAGTCGGTTCGCGAGAACGTCATGGAGGGCGTCGCCAAGCAGAAGGCGATCCTCGATCGCTACAACGAACTGGCGATGAACTATTCGGAAGAGACCGCCGACGAGATGACCAGACTGCAGGACCAGATCGAGGCCGCAGGGCTCTGGGATCTCGACAGCAAGGTCGACCAGGCGATGGACGCGCTGCGCTG
>DAIMKE010001371.1:0-1981 GCA_036721875.1 Bradyrhizobium sp.
TTCATACCATTTCTCCCCTCGGATTTTTTTGTGTTTGAAAGTGCAACGTGCGGCGACGGCTTCAGGCCGGCGTAATCGTCACCGGAAGGCTTTCCAGGCCGCGCAGCGTGTTGTTGTAGCGGCGCTTCACTGGTCCGGTGATTTCGATGCTGCCGACCTTGCGCGCCAGCGCCGCCAGCATGGTCTCGCCTTCGAGGCGGGCAACGAGCTGGCCGACGCACATGTGGATGCCCGAGCCGTAGCCGACATGGCCGCTGGTCCGCCGCGTGATGTCGTAGCTGTCTGGATTTTCCCAGCGTCGCGGGTCGCGGTTGGCGGCGCCGAGGAACATCAGGACTTTCTCGCCCTCGCCGATGCGGTGACCGCCGATCTCGACTTCCCGCGTCGTGGTTCGGAAGAACGTTTGCACCGGGCTCTCGAACCGCACGGCTTCCTCGAACGCGTTACGCGCCAGCGTCACATCCTGGCGCAGCCGCGCCAATTGATCCGGATAGCGCGCCAGGCAGTAGATGGCCGCGCCGATGCCGTTGACCGTGGTGTCGAGGCCGGCGGACAACAGCGAGCGCACCAGCAGCGGCGCCTCGGCTGCGGTAATATCGCCGGCATCGACGCGCGCATGGATGCAGGCACCGAACCCGCCGGGCGCGAGGTTTTCGCGCTGGCACTGCTCGGCGACATAGGCCTGATGCGGTGCCGAGCGCTCGATGGCGTCCTGCCGCAGCTTGTTGGGCGGGCCGAATGCGTTGAAGACGACGCCGGCATAGGGCAGCAGATGCTCGCGCCCTTCTGGCCTGAGCCCGAGCGCATCGGGAAAGATCGCCAGCGGATAGGCTTCCGCCAGATCGGCAATGGCGTCAAAACTTCGGCGCTCCAGTAGCCGGTCGACGGTCGCGGCGGCGGCCGCAGCGAAACGGTCGCGAACCTGCTTCAGGGCGGTCGGCGACAGCACCTGGCTCAGCACCGCGCGGGTACGGGTGTGCGCCGGAGGATCCGCCTCGAGGATGATGCTGGGTGGACGCCACGGCTTCTCCTTGGCGAAATCGCTCAGGCCCACGCCGCGGCTCGAACAGAACGTGGCGGGGTCGTTGAGGACGGCATGAACCTCCGCATGGCGCGCCACGCCATAGACGTTCCACTTGTCGAGATAGACCAGCGGCCCGGCCTCGCGCAGCAGTTCCTGGGAGGGATACAGATCGTCAAAAAACTCGATTGAGAACGGATCGAGAGCGAGATGCGGCACGGCAGCGCCGTGGCCGGTCGATGCGCTGGAATTTGTCGAAGTCATCGAGACCTCCCGAAGTTTGCCCTTGTAAAGCCCTGCCCCATGTCCCTATTGCTCGGTCGCAATTCCGCAGCGATGATCGAGACATGAGCCAGAATCCCCTTGTCAGAAAGCCGCGCCGGCCGCGCCCCGCGGAGCCCGCAATCGCCGATGACGGCCCGTTGCTCGATCTCGACCGCTACGTTCCGGCGTTCATCACCTTCATCGCCAACAAGCTGTCGAACAGCGCGACGGTGTTTTATCAGCGCAATTTCGGCGTCAACGTCACGGAGTGGCGCATCATGTCGCTCTTGGCGATCGAGCCCGGCATCCCGGCCTCGCGGATCTGCAACGTGATCGGCTTCGACAAGGGACCGGTCAGCCGCAATCTTTCCGTGCTGCAGAAGCGCGGCCTGGTCGCGATCCGCACCGCGCCCGACGACGGCCGCACCCACGCCATCTCGCTGACCCCGCGCGGGCGCGCGATCCACGACAAGGTGATCGTGGCAGCCCTCGAACGCGAACGGCGGCTGTTGTCCTGCCTGAAGAAAGACGAGCGGGAAGTTCTGATCGACCTGCTGCGGCGGCTGCACGAAAACCTCGGCGCCGTGACCGGCCAGAGCAGCACCTGATGGCGCATGGGCGACCGCGGTTGGTCTGAAGTCTGAATTCCGGCCGGACGAACGAACGCCGGCATTCGGCCCTGATGGGCCGTCCCTC
>DAIMKE010001372.1:0-1976 GCA_036721875.1 Bradyrhizobium sp.
GCCGTCAAGTTCGGCCGCGTGGCGGAAGGCGAGGTGGACATCTATCCGCGCCTGTCGCCGACCTCCGAATGGGATGTGGGGGCCGGACATGCGCTGGTGACAGCCGCCGGCGGCAAAATCACCGATTCACGCGGTGGCGCGCTGCGATTTGGCGGCATGCGGCGCGACTTCATCGTTCCGGAGTTCATCGCCTGGGGCGACCCGAACGCGACGCCCTGACTACTGCGCCAGCCCCTGCTGGAGGGCGGGCCAGCGCGCGGTGGCTTCCTTCAGGAACTGGGCCGGGTTGGCCGTGAATGCATCGCGGTTTTCCTCGCGGCCGAACAGATAGAGCCGCTGGTTGGTGATGGTCCAGAAGCGCGGGCTGCCGGCAAAGGTCACGCCCCGTCCCAGATCGACCGGATCATAGCCGCCGAACTGGGGTCCGTAGATTTCCGGATGCGCGATAAACGGGGCGCGGTTGCCCTCGTTGCGAAAGCGCCAGACGGCGCCGGCTTCGCGGGCCTCGAAATCCGGAAGGCCCCGCGCAGGCCGCGATTCGGTGAAGTAGGCGACGGGGTCGTAGCCCTCGATCGCGAGGCCGGAATAGCGGTTGACGACCACGCGCTCGGTGGTTGCCGCCTGCGCGGCAAAATCAAGGCTGATGGCGACAAAAATGCTTGCAATTGAGCCAAAAGCGGCCATTCCGAGGCGCCAGCCATATCTTTCCTGCCGTTGTGCCGTCATAGTTGATGCCGATAACATTGCGAGTCGAAGGGGTCACTGGACGCAACCTAGAGCCGGCTTGTTGGCGTCAGGTTAAGGCGGCGGCCAGAATTTTCGATGCCAGGGGTTCTTTCATGACGTTTGCTTCACGCCTTGCCGCGGTGACTGTCACTGCGCTGTTGAGCTGGACCGTACAGGTTTCGGCGCAACAGCCGCAGTATCAGCAGCCGCAGGCGGCCCCCTACCAGCAGCCGGCGCCGGCACCCTATCCGCCGCCGCAACGCCAGGCGGGGCCGGAGACGTTCGGACCGGATGAACTGGTCTCCGCGGGCCACAAGTTCTTCGGCAACGTCTCGCGCGGCCTTGCGTCCGTCATCGAGCGCGCGGTCAGCCAATGGGGCCTGCCCAACGGCTATGTGCTCGGCGAAGAGGGCAGCGGCGCCTTCGTTGCGGGGCTTCGATACGGCGAAGGCACGCTCTACACCAAGAACGCCGGCGACCTGCGCGTCTACTGGCAGGGACCGTCGGTCGGCTTCGACTGGGGCGGCGACGGCGCCCGCACCATGACGCTGGTCTACAACCTGCCCGCCACGGCTGCGATCTATCAGCGCTTCGTCGGCATCGACGGCTCTGCCTATATCGTCGGCGGTTTCGGCATGACCGCGCTCACCGCCAACAACATCGTGCTGGTGCCGATCCGCTCCGGTATCGGCCTGCGGCTGGGCGCCAACGTCGGCTATCTCAAATTCACCCCGCGCGCGACCTGGAACCCGTTCTGAGGGTTGCGCCCTGCTACGAACGCGCAATGCGTTGCGCGAAAATCATGCTCGACAAAAAAATGCGCGCATAACGCCGGCGCGTTCAGGTTAACCCGCCCTCGGGCTGGCGCTGTGCCGGTCCGCCATGGCATTGTGATTGACAATTCTTCATCTGGCTTGGAGTAACCGTCCATGATCGAACCGATCATGTATCTGGCGATCGGTTTTCTGGTCTCGATGCTGTTTGGCCTGATGATCGTGCCGCTGGTGCACAATCGCGCAGTCCGGCTCACGACCCGGCGGCTCGAAGCGGCGACGCCGCTGTCGATGGCGGAAATCCAGGCCGACAAGGACCAGCTCCGCGCGGAATTCGCGATGTCGGCGCGTCGCCTCGAAATGAGCGTCGAGCAGCTCAAGAACAAGACCACCAGCCAGCTCGCCGAACTCGGCAAGAAGACCGACGCCATCAACCGCATGAAGATCGAGCTCGGCGAGAAGAACGCCACGATCTTC
>DAIMKE010001373.1:0-1971 GCA_036721875.1 Bradyrhizobium sp.
GCCGTCGACCCGGGAGCGAAATCAGGCACGTCGATGAACAGCAGCCCGTCCTCGCGCAGTGCGATCTTCACGCAGTCGAAGAAGTTCTCGAAATCGACGATGTGCTCCAGCACCTGGCGCGAGACCACGAGGTCGAACTTGCCGGCCTCGGCGACAGCGTCATGACACAGCGCCGGGCTGATCATGTCGGAGTAAACCTTGATGCCGCGCTCTCGCGCGATCTTGCCCGACACCGGGTTGGGCTCCACGCCCACCAGAACCTGCGCGCCGCGTTCGCGCAGCTTGTCCATGAACAGGCCGTCGTTGCATCCGATCTCGAACACGGACTGATGCTTCGAGAATTTCGCGATGGTATCGAGCTCGTCCGCCTGGTGCGGCTCCGGCTTCCAGCTGCTGAAATTGTAATTGAACTGGCGATACAGGATGTCCGGATCGATCGGCTTGACGATCTGCGGCAGGCCGCACTCGCCGCATGCCAGCACCTCGAACGGATAGCGCTCCTCCTGCTCGTTTCGGCTGTGCCGAAGCCGATGCGCAATCGGCATCAGGCCGAGGTCGATGACCGGTCGCAGGTTGGTCGAATGGCAAAGGCGGCAATGGTCGGTCACGGCTTTTCTCACGTGTAGACGGATTGACGGAGCGATCTTCGATGAAACCGGTGTCGCCGGCAATGGCTTGGTCTGCGCCGGATACATCCAATCCCCGGCGGGAGGAACCCGACCGGCGTCTGCTGTGCCGGGAGCAGGTATCAGCCGGCGGGAGGTCTTGCAAGACATGCAGGTCCGGCCCGGGCGGTATCCGTAGGCCGCTCATGCAAGGTCCACAGGCAGGTGGTTGTCGCGGTCAGCGCCGCCTCTGGTAGAGAGTCAGATTGCCCCGGGATTCTACGGCGACAAAATCTCGCTTGAGGCGTTCCAGGGTCTCGCGGACACGCGGTAGCTCGGCGCGGGTCTCTACGATGTTATCAAAAAACAGCCGGTTTGCGCCATTGAACGAGCGATCCACATAGTGCTCGTCGAAAGCCACCATCAGCGGCATGAAATAAGCCTGTGGAGCTCGATGGGCCTGCGCGAGATAGGCCCAATCCAGCATGGCGACCACCAGCACCCGCTCATCCGGCTTGGAGTTGTCCTGGATGAATTTCGTCTCGGTGTCTGTGATGCGACCAAAGTCCTCCTGCCACGTTTCGACGGATGGCGTCACGAATGGGCGCATGAGGAGGCTCGGATAGTACACATACGATCTCAGGCCGTAGGGGTGGGGATTGTGGCGGTCCTGCACGAACACCAGCGTGGCAATGGTCGCTACGGTCATGGCAGCTCCTGCGGTCCTTTTGAACGAGGGCTGCCAGGCCGCGGCGAATTGATGGACCCACCATGCCGACACAATCACAAGCGGCAACGCATTCTGGTGCCAGACTGCGTCGTATGTTCGGTTGACCCATTTGATCATCAGCGCGATGCCGATCATCGATAGCGCCATGAGCACTCCCGACATAAACCGGTCCCGCCGAGAGTCAGACGGCCGTGACAGCCGGATCGAGCCCCATCCGACCGTGATGCATCCGACGATCTGGAGCGGAAGATCGTAGATCACGCTCCAGTTCAGGGTCCATTTGATGGGGGTACTTCCCCACCCCGTGCCATACAGCACGAGGGGACGGAAGCATTCGATCAGGAAGGTCAGGGAAAGGACTCGGGGTCCGAACATCAGCAGGCACAGCAAGACGGCCGCCACAATCGATGTGACGGCGAAAATAAGCGCATTGCGGTAACTTGGGAAACCTCCGGCGATCGCCGCAACGAAAGTCCCCGTCACGAAAATGAAAAGCCCTATCTCGGTTTGCCAGAGTAGCGAAAGCGCACACAGGAGCCCCGACACGATCAACCACGCCGGACGCTTGGGATCGGCGCAGTGCAAACCGATTGCGAGCACGAAAACGATCAGCAGTGGAAACCGCGTGGGATAGGC
>DAIMKE010001374.1:0-1968 GCA_036721875.1 Bradyrhizobium sp.
AGCCGCTCCTTGTTGCCCTTGCCGCGCACCACGATCATGCGGGCGTCGCCGCGCGCGGCCGACAGCGGCAGCGCCACCAGTTCGGAAACGCGCAAGCCGGTGGCGTAGAGCACTTCGAGCAGGCAATGCAGCCGCATCGCGCGCAGCCGCTGCTGGGGCGAAGCGTCCGCCTGCGTCAATTCCTTGGCCCGCGTCAACATCCGGTCGACGTCCGATATCGACAGCACCTTCGGCAGGCCGCGGCCACGCTTCGGGCCGGACAGGATCGCGGCGGGATCGTCGCTGCGAATCCGCTCATTCAGGAGGAAGCGGAACAGATGCCGCATCGCCGATAGCCGGCGCGCGACGCTGGAGGATTTGAAGCCGCGCGTATCGAGATCGGCGAGATAATCCCGCAGCACGTCGGTGTCGGCGCGGGTAAAGTTCTGGCCGGCGCGGTCGAGAAACTCGGAAAAATCCTCAAGATCGCGGCGATAGGCGTCCAGCGTATTGTCACCCGCCCCCTGTTCCGCCGCGAGCATGTCGAGGAACAGGTGGATCAGCCTTGCATCTGTATGTGTCTTGCTGGAACGCATGACCCGACACCTCCGTGGGCGGAGTGTCTTCTCCCCGAGTTAGCGATTTGCCCACAGATCAGACGATAGCGGCTATTTCTTGAGAAACCTGTCTGCGGGGATGGTGACCGTCATTTCCCGGGGTTTTGGGCTGACGAAATTCGCCAGCGCGAAAAGCACGCCATAGATCAGCCCGGCAATGATGCCGACGACCGTCAGAAAGCGGAACAAACTGGGCATTGGGGGGCTCAGGGCGGCGGAATTAACCAATGGAATCATCCATCATGTTCCCATCTCCGTGGCAAGAGTCTCTGGCAACGGCGTCGGTGGGGGTAGTATAGGTGGCGCGGAGCGGCGCAACGCCGCAGGAAGACAGAGCTCTTGATGTCCGAGACGGCGGCACCGGCACACGCGGGCACCTCCCAGGAGGCCGATATTGCGGCGGCCCTGGGTAGACGTTCGATCGTGCTCGTCGGTATGATGGGGGCAGGCAAGTCGACCATCGGACGCCGGCTGGGCGCCCGGCTGCGGCTGCCGTTTCTCGATGCCGATATCGAGATCGAGGCGGCCCATGCGGGCATGACCATCCCGGAAATCTTTGCGACCCATGGTGAGCCATATTTCCGCGACGGCGAGGCGCGGGTGATCGCGCGGCTGCTCGACAGCGGACCGGCGGTCATCGCCACCGGCGGCGGCGCCTTCATGCGCGAGGAAACCCGCAACCGCATCCGCGACAAGGCGGTCTCGCTGTGGCTCAAGGCCGACATCGACGTGATCATGAAGCGCGTCAGGCGCCGCGCCGACCGTCCGCTGCTGCAGACACCGGATCCGGAGGCGACGGTGAGCCGCCTGCTCGAAGCGCGCGAGCCGGTCTACCGGAGCGCCGACCTCACGATCGCCTCGCGCGACGTGCCGCACGACCGCATCGTCGAGGAATGCATCGATGCCCTGCGCGCCCGCCTTTGTGCCGGCGGCCCGGCAGCCCAGCCCACCACGGACGGATGAGCGTCACGCCATGACTGTTCTACTGAAATGACTGCGCCCCTGAAACCTTCCGCCGATATTACCGTCGACGTCGCGCTGGGCGACCGTGCCTATGACATCGTCATCGGCCGCGGCGTGCTTCAGTCGCTCGGCGCGCGAATCGCCGCGCTGCGGCCGGGCGTGCGGACGGCGATCGTCACCGATCACACCGTGGCCCGGCACTGGCTGGCGCAAACCGAGAACTCGCTGGCAGAGGCCGGCATTCCGTCGTCGCGGGTCGTCGTCGCGGAGGGCGAGGGCTCGAAGACCTATGCCGGTCTCGAGAAGGTCAGCGAGGCGCTGATCGCGGCGAAGATCGAGCGTAACGATCTGGTGATCGCGCTCGGCGGCGGCGTGGTCGGCGATCTCGCCGGCTTTGCCGCGGCAATCC
>DAIMKE010001375.1:0-1960 GCA_036721875.1 Bradyrhizobium sp.
CCATGCCGCGAAGGCCTGGTCCGGCGCGCCCGGGAGAACGACCACCGGCGTTTTGCCCACGCGCCCCACGGCCGAAGTGCGGCCGGGCTGCAGGGCAATGCCGTGGGCGAGAACTTCTCCACGCATTCCCAGCGCCGTTACCGCCGCGTCGGTACGGCCGACGCCGGAGCCGCCGACCACCAGAAGCAAGTCGCATGCGCGCGTATCGAGTGCGGCAGCGATCGACGCCGCATCGCGCCCCGTGGCCGTGACCGAGGTGATCTCAGCGCCCGTGGCTCGCGCGCTCTCGGCGATGAGATCCGCCGTCACGGCACCGCCGGGAATATTGACAATGCCCAGACGCGGGCGGCGCACCTTCAGCCGCGCGATGCCGGCGGCGCGCGCCAGCAGAAGATCGCGCGGCAGAACGCGCCGGCCTGCCTCGGCGACGCGGCTGCCTGCGGCAATATCGCCCCCTGCCCGCCGTACGCCCTGCCCCGGGATCGCCTCTGCCAGCACCTGCGGCATCGGACCGGAGACGTCGACGGAATCGGAATCCAGCACGCAATCGCAGCCCTCGGGAACAGGCTCGCCGGCCTCCACCCATGTCGGCGCCGACGGCAGCGGCAACGGCGAATAGGAGGACGCGCCAACCAGATCGTGCGCGCGGAAGGCGAAGCCGTCGGCGGCGGCGATGTCGCGTGGAGGCTGCGCCTCGAGCGGCGGCATTTCGGCCGCAATGCAGCGCAGCGCTTCGCTCAGCGGCAGTTCCACCGGCGCGACCGGCTCCACGCCCTCCAAAAGCGCATCGAGCGCGATATCGAGCGGCGTCAGCGTAGCAGGCAGGCGCTGGGACGAGGTCATGGTTCGGCTATGCCCTGAATCGTGCCGGAAATAAACAGAACCATCGGCGATCCGCTTGCACGAACGACCACGTTGACTGTGGGCACAAATAGTTGCAATTGAGACCAATTGGCGGAAAAACCGCCACAAGAAGCCAACGGCCAAAGTGCCGATCAGGGAGAAGACTCAGATGTTCGCCAGGAACCTGTCCGGGCTCGCAGCGCTTGCGGTCGCGATGCTGGCATCGACCTCCGCGCTCGCACAAATATCAGACGATATCATCAAGATCGGCGTGCTGACTGACATGAATGGCCCCGCGTCCACGCCGACCGGCCAGGGCTCCCTCACCGCCGCGCAAATGGCGATCGACGATTTCGGCGGCAAGGTGCTGGGCAAGCCGATCAGCCTCATCGTCGGCGATCATCAGCTCAAGCCTGATATCGGCGGCGGCATCGCGCGGCGCTGGTACGACGTCGAGCAGGTCGATTTGATCCTCGACGTGCCGGTGTCGGCGGTTGGCCTTGCGGTGCAAGGCATTGCCAACGAGAAGAAGAAGCTCTTCATCACGCATTCGACCCTCACCGCGGACTTCCACGGCAAAGCCTGTTCGCCCTACGCGATGCAGTGGGTCATCGACACCCGTTCGCTTGCGGCCGGCACCGCGCAGGCGGTGGTGAAGCGCGGCGGCGATAGCTGGTTCTTCATCACCGACGACTACGCCTTCGGCCATTCGCTGGAACGCGACGCTTCGAGCGTGATCACCGCCAATGGCGGCAAGGTGCTGGGCTCGGTGCGGCCGCCGCTCGCCACGCCCGACCTGTCGTCGTTCGTGCTGCAGGCGCAGGCCTCGAAAGCAAAGATCATCGGCATCGCCGCGGGTCCGCCGAACAACATGAACGAGATCAAGACCGCGGCCGAGTTTGGCGTGCTCAAGGGCGGCCAGCAGATGGCGGCGCTGCTGGCGCTGATCACCGACATTCATTCGCTCGGCCTGCCGGCGGCCCAAGGCCTCTTGCTGACCACGTCGTTCTACTGGGACATGGACGACAAGACCCGCGAATGGTCGAAACGCTACTTCGCCAAGATGAACCGGATGCCGACGATGTGGCAGGCCGGCGTCTATTCCTCGGTCATGCAC
>DAIMKE010001376.1:0-1959 GCA_036721875.1 Bradyrhizobium sp.
AAGCGATTTTTCGGTGCCGCGCGAAACATCGTGGAGGGTGGTTCGCTCACGATCATCGCCACCGCACTGGTCGATACCGGCAGCCGCATGGACGAAGTCATCTTCGAAGAATTCAAGGGCACCGGTAACTCCGAACTGATCCTCGACCGCAAGGTCTCCGACAAGCGGACGTTCCCCGCGATCGACATCTCGCGCTCCGGCACCCGCAAGGAAGAGCTGATCACCGATCCGCAACTCCTGAAGAAAATGTACGTGCTGCGCCGGATCCTCAATCCGATGGGCACCATGGACGCGATCGACTTCCTGCTCGACAAGCTCCGCAACACCAAGAACAACTCGGAGTTCTTCGACTCGATGAATACCTGAGCCGAACAGGTCAGGGTCAGGAGAGGGCGCCTCGCAGCAGCGGGGCGCCTTTTTCTATGGCGTTATCGGCGGCGGCTGGCGTCAGGGGAGGGCGGCGCGCCAGGTCCCCGTGCCGATGCTGCGCTGAATGAATAAGTATCTGGAATATCTGTTGTTTGGCCAAAGGACGATGCCGGGAAGGGCGGTTTGCTGCACTGCGGGAGCCGGCCGCGGTGCTGGTGCCCAGCCGAGACGGACTCATTCAGCCGGTTGGGTCGAAATGGCGTTGCCTTTCCAAAGCCGCTTGAACAAATAGGCGATGCATCCGCGAGATCAGACTATCTTTGCGTTGTCGTCCGGCCGGCCGCCGAGCGCGATTGCCATGGTGCGGGTCTCGGGCTCTCAGGCCGGAAGAGTCGTCACCGCGCTGGCAGGAAAGATGCCGACGCCGCGAATGGCCACACGGGCGTTGCTACGGGATGTCGGCCAGCGGCCGATCGACGATGCCGTGGTGCTGTGGTTTCCAGGTCCGGCTAGCGCGACCGGCGAAGACGTTGCGGAATTCCATGTCCATGGTGGACGCGCGGTGCTCGCTGCCTTGTTCGCTGCGCTGTCCGGATTTGAGAATGTTCGCGCCGCCGAGCCCGGTGAATTTACGCGGCGCGCCTTCGAGAACGGCAAGCTCGATCTGACCGAAGCCGAAGGTCTCGACGATCTCATTCACGCCGACACCGATCGTCAGCGGCGCCAGGCGCTGCGACAACTGAAAGGCTTGCTCGGCGACAAGGCGCGTGACTGGCGCGCGCGGATCGTCGAAGCGTCGGCGTTGATCGAGGCCGGCATCGACTTTTCGGATGAGGGCGATGTGCCGGCGGAATTGATCGCGCCCGCGCTGGAGCGGATCAAGGCGCTACGAGCCGAGATCGAGGAAGTGCTCGCGGCGGAGGGGCGGAGCGAGCGTCTGCGCGACGGGCTCGTGGTGACGATCGCAGGCCCGCCGAACGTCGGAAAGTCGACGCTGATGAATCAGCTCGCACGTCGTGAGGTCGCGATCGTATCGCCCCATGCGGGCACTACGCGCGACGTCATCGAGGTGCAGCTCGATCTTGACGGCTATCCGGTGACGGTCATCGACACCGCGGGCATTCGCGAGACCGACGATCCGGTGGAGCAGGAGGGTGTTCGCCGGGCGCGTGCGCGCGCTGCAGATGCGGACCTCGTTCTCTGGCTGACGGACTCGTCAGACACGCCGGTTCAACATGGCGCTGAGACTCCAATCTGGACCGTACGCAACAAGATCGATCTGGAAATGCCGGGTCGTCCGCTGGCCCAGTCCGGAAGACAATCCGGTTTTGAAATCTCGGCCCGCCGGGGTGATGGCGTGCCGGATCTGATCGCGGGCCTGGTGGGGTTCGCTCAAACTTATTTTGGCGGAGGCGAGGGTGGTTTGATCGGCCGAACCCGGCAGAGAAAGTTACTGCAGGAGACGGTGGCTTCGCTGGGCCGGAGTATTGAGGTTGTCGGGGAGGGAGAGGAACTCGCTGCGGAGGAGCTTCGCGTAGCGGCGCATTCGCTGGGGAGGCTGCTTGGGCGGGTCGATGTCGAGGACATCCT
>DAIMKE010001377.1:0-1945 GCA_036721875.1 Bradyrhizobium sp.
GCTTCTATCTCGCGCTGGCCAACGCCGATAGCGGTCCCCTGCCGGCGCGGCTGCGCGATCTCGTCGCGATTCCGATCACGCTTGAAGGCGAAGTCGAGCGCGTCGGCAACATGCTGGTGTTTCTTGTCGATACTGCCGTGGCGAAACGACTGTGACGCCAGCCATCCTCGCCCCGCTGCTGGCGACGCTGCTGGCCTTCGCCGTCGTCTGGCTCACTCTCGCCAATGTCGCCCCGCTGATCGCGCTCGCGGGCGTGGGCGAACTCGACCTGCTGCTGCGCGTCTGTCTCGTCTTCGTGGTGCTCGGGCTGTTCGAGCGCCTCGCGCAACGCCTACTTGTGCACCGTCACACTACCTGAGCGCGTCAAAACCAACGGATCCAGCCATGTCAGATACTTCGCCGATCATCATAGTCACCGGCGCGGCCGGTAATGTCGGTCGAGCTTTGTTGACGACCTTGGCCGGGCGCGGACACTGCATTGTTGCGGTCGATCGCGAGGCTGCGGCCATGGCCGAGATCCTGGCGCCGTTCGGCGGCGAAGACCGCCATCTCGTGCTGGCCGATCTGGATCTGTTCGATCCGACTGCCTGCGCGGCGGCCGTGAAGGCCGCGCTCGCGCGCTATGGCCGGATCGATGGCTTGGCGCACACCGTCGGCGGCTTCGACATGGCGCCCGCCGCCGACAGCGGTCCCGAGCTCTGGGACCGGATGTACCGGCTGAACGTGCTGACTACCTTGAACATGTTCCACGCGGTTCTGCCACCGATGCGCGCTGCCGGGCATGGCAGCCTCGTCGCCATCGGCGCCGGCGCGGCCATCAAAGCCCCGTCGGGTCTCTCGGCCTATGCCGCCGCCAAAAGCGCCGTCCACCGTCTGGTCGAGAGCTTTGCCGACGAGCTGAAATCCGCCGGCGTCCGAGTCAACGCCGTCCTGCCCAGCATAATCGACACGCCACAGAACCGTGTCGCGATGCCCGGTGCTGACCACGCGTCCTGGGTCCGTCCCAAGGAAATTGCCGACGCGATCGCCTTCCTGCTGGACAGGGACGCTAGCGGCATCACCGGCGCCTTCATTCCCGTGACGGGGCGAGTTTGAAGCCAGCGGCGAACCGCCAAGATCCCTAAGATGGATGCAAGAGAATCGGGGCGAAGACATATTGAACCCGTCCTGCATACCGAGGCGAAGACAGAGATGGTGCGAGATCGCTGAATGAAGCCCTGCGTCAAGGCCTCTGCCGTATTTGCGTTCATCGCTGCGCTTACTGGCGCCGATGCAGTCCTTGCACAAGACAGCGGCGCGCCGCCAAGCACCGGCCTTATCATCAGGCTCACAGCCCTCATCAGCGCGTTCTGGACCACCATCGGCCCGATTGTTGTAGCACTGCCCAGCGTTCCGGCCGAGCTTATCCGCGTTGCGACCGCGATCGCGGCAAGCCCCGGATTCGCTATCGACCTGGCGAAGGTAGGGCCGGCCTGCGCACTGATTTTCCTCGTCGCGGCCCTGCCGCCTCGGATGTCGCGCCCACTTCCCGCCGGTTCCAGCCACGATGCGCGACTAGCAGAGATCATGCGCCGCTTCGCTCATGATATCGTAGGTGCACTCGCCGCATGCCTTCTCGCGGTGCTGTTTTCCGAACTTGCGTTCGATCCGGCTGTCGCCAGCGGGCAGCTGGCCCGCGCGGTGCTAGATTTCACGCTGCTGTTCCGGCTCTCGCTGATGGTCCCTGCTATTTTGTTCCGCCCCGGCGAGTCCAATCTGCGTTTGCTGCGTGCTCATGATCGACAGATCGCGCAGGCCCGGCCGGCGCTGGTTGCAGCGCTCGGCGTCGGTATCGGTTTTCCAGCGTTGATCCCGGTCTGGCTTGGGAACGGGATGGACTGGATGGCCGGCCAGGCGCTGGCGGTCATTATGGGAATGATCGCCGCGAGCCTCGGCTTCCTTGCGG
>DAIMKE010001378.1:0-1940 GCA_036721875.1 Bradyrhizobium sp.
GTGCCGGTGCAGCGTCATCGGATAGCGGCGCGCGGTCCAGGTATTGCCGAGACAGATCACGCTGCGGATGCTGGCGAGCCCGAGCGCGGCGTCGATGACCGGCAGCGAGAAGATCACGTTCTCGCCGGTGTTCATGGCGCGATCCTCTCTCAGGATGATGCCGGCAGGAACCCCGCGCCCGGCCATGGCATCGGCAATGATCTCGCATTCCGACAGATCCGATCCAGCCGTCACGCCGCCGCTCACGATCGCCCAGCGAAAATATCCTTCCCGCCACAGCCGGCAGGCCTCGTCGACCCGCACGTCGACGTCCTCGCGCGTGCCGAACACGAACAGCAGGTCGGCCGGCCGCAACGGCGTCTCGATCAGATGCCTCGCATTGATCGCGGCAATCTCGGCGTCGGTCGGCAGTCGCACTGACTCGATCCCTCGCGGCGATTTGTGGGACACGCGGTCATGACTGTGCCGTCCGCCGCAGATTCCGCGAAGTCACGTTTCATTTCGCTTGATTGCGAGGCAGCAGCGTGTCGGGAAGCTGGTCGAACGTGTAACGGCACGGCCGGTTGCGCTTGATGAAGCCGCCGACCGTCCAGGCGAACCAGACGGCCATGCCGACGAGAAACAACGCGCCGGTGAATTCGGAAGTCGCAAGCGCCCGAACCAGTAGCCCGACCATCGCGATCGCCAGCAACGCCACGATGGTCACCGCCGTGGCATGGTGCACCGGCCCGATGCCGCCGATCAGCGCAGCCTTGCTGCCCGCCGCCTTCATCCTTCGGTGCAATTCGATGATGAACGCGCGGTAGTCCGCGTCCTGCGGCGTCACCAGCGCGACCGTCTGCCAGGTCGTGGAGAGAACAGTGATGCGTCCGCCGCCGGCCCTTTCGATGTCGGCACGAAAACGACGCGACTGCATCGTCATCGGCCGATAGGACAGACGGACCGAAGCGATCTCGGCATAGGGCCAGACGCCGGACCGGCTGCCGATGTGCCACGACAATCCATCGTCCGTCAGATCGAATTGATACGCCGCTCCAACCAGCGACGCCTTGTAGGTGTACTGGGTCACCGGCGAAGCACCCTCGCCTGCCTTCGTCGATGCGTTTGGAAGAGATGTCGGCAACTTGAAAATTCCCGTTGTCGGTTGAGGCCGCGTGCTTGCGCGGCGCGTCGGCTTTACCTTACAAGCGAGCCATGTCCGAGACGACCTATTTTCCACGCCGCCTGATTCTCGCCGGCGCCATCGTTTCAGGTGTGTTGCTGGCGCTGGCCGTCCACATGCTGGGCGCGCGTTACGGCCTCGATCTCGGTGGCCTGTGGCGATCCGACACAAGCGATTTCATGCCGGCCGGTGCCGCGATTGCCTGGTGGCTGATCGCGACCGTCGGTTTTTCGGGCGGCTATTTTACCGCCAACCTGATGGACAGCGCGGTCTCAGGCCAGATTCCACTGCGCATGCGGCAGTTCCTGATCGCCGTCGGCGTGCTGATCCTGGCCGGCGCGGGACAGGCCGCTTCGGCGCCAAGCCCCCTGCCCACCGTTTCAGGCGTGCTGGCAGGCCTGGCGGCCCTGTGCCTTGGCGCCGCCATGGCGTTTTGCGGCGCGCATTTCGCGTTGCGCAAGGCGTAACCTAAGCAATCATGCGCTGGCGTATCGCCGGCCCTGGCGTTCGCCACCAGCGCATTGAAGAACTCATCGGGATCGCAACACATCGATCATCAGGCGGCCCTGGAGTGGCATGCCGGTCCGATCCATGAGTTGGACGTAGCGCTGGTTGAACAGGAGGATGCAGCCCTCTGCATCGAACATGCAAGTCCCTGCGACATGTTCGTGATGGCGGAGTCGAGCAGCATCTTCTGCGAGTAGAGTTCGCTCTTGGCGCGGCGGTCGAACATGGCCGCCAGCAGCGATCGGGCGCGCGCCAAATACCCGCGTCCACC
>DAIMKE010001379.1:0-1929 GCA_036721875.1 Bradyrhizobium sp.
GGCTGGAGGTGACCGTCGACGACGAGCGGAGAATCCTCGACCCCGGCGACGCCTATTATTTCGAAAGCCGCCGCCCGCACCGCTTCCGCTGCGTCGGCGGCAAGCCCTGCGAAGTGATCTCGGCCTGCACGCCGCCGACGTTTTGACGGAGCGGGGCTCAAGCAAAACGCGCTGTGGCGCTGTCATGGTCGGGATCTCAGAAAACGGGATCGTGATCGGCATATTGTGACGTGGTTCACTCAATCGCGTTCGTCGCCTCGTGCTAGGGTTGATCACTCTGTGCGTTGGCAACCGGCGGAGTTCGGCCATGACGCAACCAAACTTGTCGGCAAATCCCGAAGCCCGCGGCTGGATTGCAAGAACCGCGACCATCGGCAATTTCATCCTTCTGATCTCGATCGGCTTTTTGGCCGTGACAGCGATTCTCATCGTGCAGGATCTGAAACGCGACGTGGTTACGATCGAGCCGATCGAAGTCCCGAGAGCACTATCCGACAGCGGCTATACACCCGGCGTGGCCGGTTACCGCCTGCGCGACGCGCTGAATACCTATGCCGGAGCGCCTGCTCCCGGGGACAACGTCACCAGCCTCAACTTGAATTCCATTGCTCACGACGATGCCAGTCTCAATTCGAATCTGGATTTGAGTATTTCTGCAAGCCACGAGTTGCCGGATATCGTGGTTCCGCAAATCGGTGTTTCGCTTCGTGTGATTGCATCTTCCATCCGCAGCGCCCTGGGCATGACGGGTCATGCGATATCGGGCGAACTTACCCGTCAAGACGGCAAATACGCATTGCGCGTGCGCGTCGATGGCCGGCAGGTCTTCAGCAGCGGTTTCGAGGCGGAGAATCCCGATGATCTCATGACCAACGCAGCGCCTGGCGTCATGGAGATCATACGGCCGGCCGCCCACGCAATGGCGCGATATCGTGACCGGAACGAAGAGGGCCTGCTAAGAGCCGAGCAGATCATCGCCCGCTACAAGAAGTCTGACATCAACGTCCAGTGGGCCTATTTGCTGAAGGGGAAACATGCGCTTGGACGCGACAACTATCAACAGGCAGACGACATGTTTTCGAATGCAGTAAGCTCGAACCGGAACAACGAGCAACCTCATATGCAACTGGGCGTATCGCTGCTTCGTCAGGGCAGGCCCGATGACGCCATCAAGCAATTTCGACGCGTGCTCGCGATCAACCCGAAGTCGGCGACCGCCTACAACAACATCGGCGTTGCGCTGGCTACTCAGGCGAACCTGGGAAATGCAGGGACTGATCCGGCCAAACTGGAGCAGGCGATTGCGCAGTATCAGCGAGCCATCAAGACTGAACCCGGCTACGTGCTTCCGTACAATAATCTCGGTCTGGCGCTGTTCTACCGTGACCAGATCGACGACGCCATCAAACAATATCGCAATGCGATCGAGATCGCCCCGCACTATCTGCTCGCGCGCTGGAATCTGGCCTTCGCTTTGAGACAGCGCAGCTTCGGTGCGGCCGTCACCGAATACCGTGCAGCAATCAAGCTCGCGACGGACCCGCAGCAACGCGCGATGTTGCACACCTTTCTCGGTGACTTCCTGCGGGAAACTGGCGAGAACGGCAACATCGAAGCCGCCATTCTGGAGTATCGGCACGCCATCGAGATCAACTGCTATAGCTGGGCACACAACAATCTCGGCTCCATCTGGCGCAGTCGGGGCAAAATCAACGATGCAATCGCCGCATTTGCCAAAGCCACGACCTGCGAGCCAAAAGACAAGATATTTGAGGTGAATTTGGAGCAAGCGCTGCGGGCGCAGGAAGCAAGTGCGGTAACGACGGGCCTGGCAAAACGGTAGCCACCCGCTGCGCGATGCCGGCGGCACTACGTACCGACCTGGCCCACTTTGCTATCGCGCTGGAAAGGCCCAGTTCGGGTCAGGCG
>DAIMKE010001380.1:0-1928 GCA_036721875.1 Bradyrhizobium sp.
GTACTCCTCGAGCCGCGGCTCGAACCCCCACGCAAGCGTGATCTGACGCTCGACCTCGTCGCGATCGAAGACGGCGATCGTCTTGTCCGCTGAGACGCCCGACGCCTCGGCATTCCCGTCGACACGGGCAGTCTCTGCCTCGGTGCAGCGGGACGTGGGCTTGCTTCGGCGATTGGGTTTACCAAGAGAGGTATCGATTTCGGGCATGCGCCGTTCTCGTCTATTCGATGTTTCGGGGGCCGCTGTCGCGGGCTGGCAACCGCAGTCATCGAACGACGAAAAAGGGCGAACCCTGCGGCTCGCCCCTTTCCGGTGACTTTATGAAGTTGGGCCAATCTCCAGGTTATCCCTGGCCGGGAAACCTCTCGGTGGCGTGTTTGGCTTCCACTTTGAACCGATCGCTCTGCCCGGCCACGCCATTGCCGAGATCGTAGGCCATCGCCGCGACGGCTCTTGCGCTGGAGGGATCCGCGACGCGATCGCGAAGGATCGCCCTGCAAGTCGCCTTGGCGTGGAGATCGCGCTCCGTGCGCGCCGGCCACAGACCGACCCGGGCGATCGCAGCGTATGCGAGGGCCAGGGCCGACTTTGCGGCCTGCTCGAGGATCTGGTCGGTTTCGCCGACAGACTGCGTCCAGGCATCCGCCTTCGCCAGCAGATCCATGGCCTCCTCGGCGAGAGACGTGAGGTCGGGCGGAGCGGCGAAGAACGCCTCGAGCGACAGAGCCTCTTCCAGCCGGTAGCAGTCGGCACGGGCAAGTTCATCGGCGGAGGCATCTGCCGCCGGGGGCCGGATCAGTCCCATTCTCCGAACCGTCTCATGGATCCACGCGGTCATTTCGCCGATGTCGGCGACGCTGGATTTCTCCTTGGCCTTCGGCGCGATGCCGAAGGCCTTGCGCAGAAGCTCAGCGCGGGCGGCGTCGCCCTGCCGCTTTGCAGCCGAGGAGAGGCACTCGCCGATGTACTCCTTGGCCCAGCGGTCGTCTTCGGACCTCGGCTCGACCAGCGCAGCGGCGAGGTACGCGCTCTGACGAAGCAGATTGAGGGCGTTGAACGTGTCGATCCGCTCCTCGGTCAGCGTCTCGTCCTTGGACATCAGTTTGACGAACCGGCCGAGTTCGTCGTCGTGGAAGGTCGCGCGCGCGATGATGGCGGTGGACGCCGGCGCGATGTTTGGTAGGACGGCCAGACGTTCCACTTCAGCAGGTGCTTCCGGCAGCCGATCCGCGAAAACGGCGAGCTCTTCACAAACCGGCCGGATCGTCGTTGCGAGAACCAGCGAGGCGGTGCCGACAGGCTTGGGCGATGAGGTGTTTGCGATGGCTTTCTTGGTCATGGTCTCTGCTCTTTTCCCAGGGGTGACTGCCACGCGGCAGCACGATTCCTCCTCTCCCCGTCGCCGTTTCGGCGCTTTTCGACCTGTCTTCCCGGCAAGATGGCTGCGCCCCCGAACCTGTCGCTTGTCAGAGCAGCTACGAAAAAGGTCACCGCCCCCGGAGGGCGGTGACCTTCGATGTCATCTGTCCCGCCTTCTTTTCAGTCGGTGACCGCGTCGAGCAAGGCCGATTTGGCGTCGAGCCACGCGGAGATGTCCGCGATGTTCCTCAGGCGGTCGACGTCACCCGGATCGCTGGCCCCGCGGAGGGCCACAAGACGTCGCCGCGCTGCCGGGATCGTCATCCAAGGACGCTCGCCATGGGTGAGAAGGCGATCGACGAGCCAAGTCGTCATCGCCGCACGGTCCGTCGCCGTCATCGTTGCCGGAGCCGCCTCGAAGACCAAGCGCCGCGAGAACGCCTGGAGTCGCGGATCGCCGATCACGGCCTGGCCGAAGCGATCGCGCTGCTCCCAGGCGATTTCATGCCATCGACGGGAATGCGCCTGATCCAGCTTCGTGACGAAGCGATCGTAGATCTGTTCTTCAG
>DAIMKE010001381.1:0-1924 GCA_036721875.1 Bradyrhizobium sp.
AAGGAGCAGGGCAAGTTCGTCGGCATCCATTTCTTCTCGCCGGTCGAGAAGATGATGCTGGTCGAGATCATCCTCGGCAAGAACACCGGCGATGTCGCGCTCGCGACCGCGCTCGATTATGTCCGCACCATCGGCAAGACGCCGATCGTCGTCAACGATTCCCGCGGCTTCTTTGCCAATCGCTGCGTCGGGCGCTACGTCGCCGAAGGCAACGAGATGTTCCTCGAAGGCGTGCCGCCGGCGATGATCGAGAACTGCGCCAAGATGGCTGGCATGCCGGTCGGTCCGCTGTCGCTGTCGGATGAAGTAGCCCTCGACCTCGGACTCAAGATCATGAAGGCGACCGAGGCCGATCTCGGTCCCAACGCCATAAATCCCGACCAGAAGAAGCTGATGGTGGAGCTGGTCGAAAAACAGGGCCGCCTCGGCCGCAAGAACAGCAAGGGCTTTTACGACTATCCCGAGAAGGGCAAGGGGCAGAAGAGCCTGTGGCCGGGCTTGTCAGCGTTGCAGCCCAAGCATCTCGACCCTGACACGCTCGACGTCGAGGAATTGAAGCAGCGCTTCCTGGTGGTGCAGGCGGTGGAAGCAGCGCGCACGGTCGAGGATCACGTCATCACCGACCCGCGCGAGGCGGACGTCGGCTCGATCCTTGGCTTCGGCTTTGCGCCGTTCACCGGCGGCACGCTGTCCTATATCGACTTCATGGGCGCGCGGAAGTTCGTCGAACTCTGCCACAAGTTCGAAGCCAAATACGGCTCGCGCTTCACGCCGCCGAAGTTGCTGGAAGACATGGCGGCCAAGGGCGAGACCTTCTACGGCAAGTTCCCGCCGAAGAAGCTGGCGGCGTAGGATTGACTGCGCGTGCCCGGACGCAGCGCATTGCGCCGCAGGCGTGGTGCGCTGCAGAGAAAAAAGGACCGGATCATCGATCCGGCCCTTTGCACATCCGCAATCTGCAAGAACTTACGCCGCCTTCATCAGGCCTTCCTTGGTGAGCGCTTCCTGCACTTTCGGGCGGGCGGCGACGCGGGCCTTGTAGGCCATCAGGTTGGAGAGATGAGCGAGATCCCATTTCATCCGTTCGGCCCATGACAGCATCGTAAACATGTAGCCGTCGGCGACCGAAAACTGCTTGCCCATCAGGTAGTCTTTGCCGGCCAACTCGCCGTCGATGTACTTGAACTTGCCCATCACCCGGTCCTTGAAGAATGACTTGGCGTCATCTGACAGCGCCGGGGCGAACTGCGGACCGAGGTTCTTGTGCAGCTCGCTGTTGATATAGGTGAGCCAGGCCTGCAGCTTGTAGCGATCGGCATGGTCGCGGCTGGGGGCCAGATTCTTGTCCGCGGCCTGGTCTGCGATCATCTGCACGATGACGGGCCCTTCGGTGACGAGTTCGCCCGAATCGAGTGCCAGTGCCGGTACCTGGCCCTTCGGATTGACCTTCAGGAAATCGTCACCGTTTTCGAGTTTCTTGGCGCGCAAGTCGACCTTGACCAGTTCGTAGGGGAGACCGGCCTCCAGAAGTGCGATATGGGGGGACAGCGAGCAGGCGCCCGGAGAATAATACAGTTTCATTGGCTTTCCTTCCCTCGATATGATTGGCCGGGGTGACTAAATGCATTTGCATGGAATAGTCAAGATTGATGCAGCTGCATTTAGTGCGGTACACTGATCTGTGACAGAGACGGACTTGAGCATGAAACGCAAACCATCGACCGAGGCGACCGCCGCCTGGATCCGCCTGATGCGGGTGCAGAGCCGGGTGCTGGATGCCGTCGAGCAGGATTTGAAGAAAGCCGGTTTTCCGCCGCTGGCCTGGTATGACGCGCTGCTCGAATTGTCGCGCGCGCCGTCCGGCGAGATGCGCCCGGTTGAACTGGAAAAGCAGATGCTGATCCCGCAATATTCCACCTCGCGG
>DAIMKE010001382.1:0-1918 GCA_036721875.1 Bradyrhizobium sp.
GGCTGGGGCACCGGCGGCGTTCAGGTGACCGCGGCAATTCTTGGTCCGCAGGACGTGCTGAAGGTGATTGACCAGGGTTCCGACGACACCACCAATGCGATCTCGATCCGAAAATTCTTCGCCAAAACCGCCGGCGTCGCGACCACGACCGCCACGGAAGATGCGACCGTGATCCAGACCCGGCATCGAATTCCCGAAGCGCCGCTGCATGGCGGGCAGGTGCTGGTCTATCAGGTCCCGATCCCGGAACCGCTGCGCTTCCTGGAGCCGCGCGAGACCGAGACGAGGCGTATGCACGCGCTTGCCGAGTATGGCCTGATGCACGTCAAGCTGTACGAGGACATCGCGCGCTTCGGCCACATCGCGACCTCCTACGCCTATCCGGTGAAAGTCAACGCCCGCTACGTGATGGATCCGTCGCCGACTCCGAAGTTCGATAATCCGAAGATGGACAATTGTCCGGCGCTGCAATTGTTCGGCGCCGGGCGTGAGAAGCGCATCTACGCCATTCCGCCGCACACGCAAGTCACCTCGCTCGACTTCGAGGATCATCCGTTCACGCGCTACCGCTTCGATGCGCCCTGCGCGCTCTGCGGAGCCGATGATTCCTACCTCGATGAGATCCTGACCGACGACAAGGGCGGCCGGATGTTCGTTTGTTCGGACACGGACTACTGCGAGGGTCGCCAGGCGCAGGGCCATCGCGGCACGGAAAGTGCGGCTCCGCACAAGGAGGCGGCGCATGGCTGAGATTGAAACCGCGATGCAGGACAATGACCGGCCGTTGCTGATGGCGGAGGGACTCGGCAAGAACTACGGCCGGCTGGCCGCCTGCCGCGACGTGTCCTTTGTGCTTTATCCCGGCGAAGTGCTGGCGATCGTCGGTGAATCCGGATCGGGCAAATCGACATTGTTGCAGCTGCTGTCGGCGCAGCTCGCAGCCAGCGCGGGACGAGTGTCTTACCGCATGCGCGACGGGGTGATGCGTGACCTCGCCGAGCTTGGCGACGCCGAGCGACGCTTTCTGTTTCGTACCGATTGGGGCTTTGTGCATCAGGACCCGGCCCTCGGGCTGCGGATGGCGGTGTCGGCCGGCGCCAATGTCGGCGAGCGGCTGATGGCGGTTGGCTGGAATCACTACGGCCGGATCCGCGACACCGCATCGTCATGGCTGGAGCGGGTCGAAATCGACACCGCGCGCATCGACGATGCGCCGCGGACCTATTCGGGCGGCATGCGCCAGCGATTGCAGATTGCGCGCAATCTGGTGACGGAACCGCGTCTCGTATTCATGGATGAACCGACCGGCGGCCTCGACGTGTCGGTGCAGGCACGACTGCTCGACCTGATGCGCAATCTCGTCAGCGAGCTCGGTCTCGCCGCCATCGTCGTCACGCACGATCTCGCGGTCGCGCGGCTGCTGTCGCACCGGGTCATGGTGATGAAGGGCGGCCGGGTGATCGAAACCGGCCTGACCGATCAGGTGCTCGACGACCCCCGCGAGCCCTATACCCAATTGCTCGTTTCTTCGATTTTGCCGGCATGAGCGTGCACCGATGACTGCGATGATCGATATCAGCAACGCGGAAAAGACCTTCACCATGCATTTGCAGGGCGGCGTGCAGCTTCCCGTGGTACGCGGCGTGTCGTTTCAGGTCGAACCCGGCGAGTGCGTGGTGCTGTCGGGTCCTTCCGGCGCCGGAAAATCCTCGATCCTGAAGATGATCTTCGGCAATTACCGCTGCGACGGCGGCCGGATCGGCATCCGCCATCGGGGCAATCTCGTCGATCTCGCCCGTGCCGAGCCGCGGCAGGTGCTGAGCGTGCGCCGCGATACCATCGGCTATGTCAGCCAGTTCCTGCGCGCGGTGCCGCGCGTGCCGACCATCGACGTCGTCGCCGAGCCGCTGGTCGTGAC
>DAIMKE010001383.1:0-1917 GCA_036721875.1 Bradyrhizobium sp.
ATGGTGATCGCTCCGCCGTTGCTGGCGAGCGTGAGCGCACGAGAAGCGCCCCTTCCGCTACTGCCATCGATGACGTCGATCACACCGCTCGTGCCGGATACGTCGATCAGTGCGCCGGGCTTGATCATCATATCGCCCAACGCGGTCAGGTCGACCGAACCGCCGTCGTGCACCGTGCCGCCGCGCTCGCCACGGAAATCGGTGATGATCCGCGTGGCGCCCCGCGCCAGCACCCTCGCCGTCGACTCGACCGTCACGTTCGAACCCGCCACCGCGATGGCGCCGGCGGGCGCATCGATCACGCCACGCACAATTACATTGGCGCCTGTCAGCGACACCCGCCCGCCAATGCCCGGTGCGAGTATTGTACCTGCCGGCAGCACGATATCGCCGGCGGCCTTGAAAGTCAGCGCAGTGCCCGGCCGTTGCTCGGCGGCGAACGTCCGCAGCGAAGCGACCTGGGCTACGCCCGCGGCGGAGGGATGCGTTAACAGGCTGGAATCGGCCACCAGCGTCTGCGGACTCGGCGCCAATGTCATTCCATCGGCGAAGGCAACCTGGTCGGCGATCAGCGCATAGGAGCTGAATCCTCCCTCGCTGAAGAACGATGGGTCGAGCCGGGTCGCGGTGCCCGTCGCACTGCCGCTGGGAGCGATGGCGATGCTGGCGAGATTCAGCGTCAAGGTTCCGCCTGCCGATATCACGGCTTCGCTACCGGTCGCGACACCGTAACCGCGCAGCGCCACACGGCTGAGGTCAAGGCCAACGTTGCGGGATGTGATTACAATCGACCCGGCCGAGCCCAGTTTCAGCTTGCGCGTCGAGGACAACCATGCGCCGGCGCTGACGTCGAGCACCGATCCGGTCTCGAAGTTCAGGGCGCCGCCGAGTTCGATCTTTCCGCCGTTGACGGCGATCGGCGTGGAGAGGGACGAGGTAAGGTGATTGGTCCAGAGCCCGCTGACATCGATGATGGCGCCCGCCTTGATCGTGGTCGCGCCCTGCGCCGAAAGGCTGAACGTTCCGCCGGGAAGGCGGATCGATCCGTCGATGACAACGGATTTTCCCGGCTGATAGCCGATCACCGTCACGGTGCTGCCCGGCGCCAGTTCCAGGTCGGTGCTGGACGCGAAGGTGATGTTGCCGTTGACGTTGAGGTCGAGCTTGCCAAGCCCGCTCTCGTTCAGCATGTCGGTCGACAGCACCAGGGTCGATTTGCGGTCCGCGGGCAGCGCACTCGACATCGAGAAGCCGTCGGGCAGCGTCGCGGCCTCCTTCTGGATGAGGAGGTTGTCGGCGTGGAAGTTCGAATCCGGGATCGAGGTCGAGCCGAACTTGAACGTGCCGCCGACCGCCGGGCCCGATATCTCGCGCTCGCCCGTGAGCACGCCGGCGATGATTTTCCCGTCCCAGACCTGTGCCGGGGCGTGGACTTCGAGCAGCCCGCCGTTGGCGCCCTGGCTATAGCCCTTCTCGAAACGGAGTTCGTTGCGCTTTCCGAGCGGGCTCGTCCATGTTTCGACGATGTCCCAGCGCGGGTGGTGGCGGGTGAACCCGCTTGCAAGCGCAATGTAAATCAGTTCGGTCGGCG
Organism: Bradyrhizobium sp.; assembly: GCA_036721875.1. Taxonomy (GTDB): domain Bacteria; phylum Pseudomonadota; class Alphaproteobacteria; order Rhizobiales; family Xanthobacteraceae; genus Bradyrhizobium. The sequence goes on from DAIMKE010001383.1 coordinate 1,592, forward strand.
CCGAGACGATATCGTAGACCCTGCCGTTCGCCGCGAGGAGGCGCGTCGTGCGGAGATTGCCGTCCAGATAGCGAATGGATCCCCCGGAAATGTCCAACTGCGCGCCGGGATTGATCACGACCTCGCTGGCATGCATCGTGATGCTGCCGGCTTTGACCGCCCGCTCCGCCATCGAGGTCGGAACGTTGTTGATATAGTCGTTCGCATCGATCAGCGGCGAGCCTTTCCACGTGGTGCCATCGGCCCGCGTACCGCTGAGGCGCCGGTCGACATAGACCGTCGTACCCACCAGGAAGCCGCCGCGCAGCAGCGGGGAATCGCGTAGC
>DAIMKE010001384.1:0-1913 GCA_036721875.1 Bradyrhizobium sp.
CCGAGAAACCCTGGACCACCGCGATGTTCTTCGTCGGCTTCCTGGGCATGCTGGTCATCGAGGAGATCGTCGCCTGAAGGAGTCCGCGCTCGTGCCGGCCATGTCTTCTGACCAGCGCAAATAAACGGCGGCCCTTCGGGCGCCGTGGAAGTTGGCCCTTACGGACATGGCTTGGACGTGACAGTGAGAGTAAGCCGTATCGCACGAGAGTAGCTTGCAGTTCTGTTTAAAGAGACCTTTTATTTACGTTTACAATCCTTGGTTTTTGGGAGGTGGCGTTTCACGTGATCGACCTCGCGGCTGCCTAAGCACTCGCGGTGCCGATCGGCTGGGACCGAGCGGGAGTAGCGCGCGGGCGGCATCCGGACCTTCCCCCTCGTCGCCGTCGCCTCCTGCGGTTCCGTGCTCGTCGCCATCTGCATGCTCGTGCGGGCTCGACACGACAGGCTCGCATCCTGGAAGGCTTGATCACGGGTGTGAGCTTCATCGGCGACGGTGCGATACCCAAATATGCCGGTCGCCCCTCCGGCACGTCAACCGCGGCCAGCCTCTGGGCCACAGGCGCGAGTCGGGCGGCGATGGGCTACGGCCTGTACTGCCATCTTGAGCCTCGTTACCTAACTGACGCTGCGCTATTTTGCGGGTGAAGCGGGCCGCGCGCCGCGGCGCGGGCGACGCCGATGCTAGGATCCGAAGCCGATCCAGAGGAACCGGGCACCAATACGGCTCTGCATTCATCGGCCGACGTGCCAAACCGGGGAAGGACAGCAGATTCGGTATCTCGCGCAGGTTCGCTTGAGGCCGTCCCAGACGATGAAGCGCCTTATCCCGGCAAGAGGAAGGCCTACCTTGTGCCTGCTTGCGGCAGAACAAAGATCAGGGGTGCGATGACGAGCCTGCGGCACCTTTGGACTAGCGACCCAGCGCGCCTGCTGCGTGCTGCCTTGGCAAGCCTCATGGTTTTCGCGTTCGCCTTCTCGGTCATCAGCTCCGAAACTGCGACGGCACTGAGTTCCATCCAGAGTGATGGTCTGCTGCTCGTCGCATCCGGCCCCGGATCATGCAAACTCGGGCGACCTAGCGGATGCAGGAATCCTGCTTCATGTCCAGTGCGGATGTCACCGTTTGATGCAGGCCGAGCCGGTCGCGTTAGAACCGGCCCAGATGGCTCACATGATCGTCTATCCCGTCCCGACCGAGCCGCTCGCGATCGGCGTCCTGCTCACCAGCGCTCCGTGGACGATGCGCTGATCCTGCATGCCAACATCCGCGGACCGCGCTACTAAAGCTAGGGGATCATCCCTTGCTCACCCATCCGACCCTCGATCGCCTCAACGTCCTCGGCCTCCACGGCATGGCCAAGGCCTTCGCCGACATCGAAGCTGCCGGTGAGGCGCGCGGCCGATCGGCCTCAAATCCCATATGACTCCAACGCTCACCGCCTCGGGAAGGCACGAGCGCATTGCGCCGCCTGAAATGTTCCTGAATGCTAGGCCGTTGCCTCACTCCCCAGTGGAATGGGACAGCGGGGGCGATAACGAGGCAACTGAGCATGGCGACTCGAAGAGAACTGACGGTCGCTGTGGGGCAGCGCTACAGAGAGGCGAGCCGCGCGGAGAAGGTGCGAATGCTCGACGGCTTTGTGGTTGTGACGGACTTTCATCGAAAGCACGTGATGCGCCTGCTCCGAAGGCATCCTCGGTTCGGCACAGCCGTCGCCGGATTTAAGAGGAAGCTGAACGAAATGCGCTGGTAGTTCTTTGGGAGGCCTCGGACCGGTTTGTGGCAAGAGACTGAAAGCGCTGCTGCCGCTCCGGATCGAGTCGATGGAACGGAACGGCCACATTGACCTGGCCCCAGAAATCCGCGCGAAGCTGCTGGCGATGAGCGCGTCGACGGTCGACCGGGCGCTG
>DAIMKE010001385.1:0-1907 GCA_036721875.1 Bradyrhizobium sp.
CAGTACAGCCGCGTGCCCGTGATCGCGGCGCTCAAGGGCGCGGTGATCGGCGGTGGCCTCGAGCTTGCCTGCGCCGCGCATATCCGCGTCGCCGAACCTTCGGCCTATTTCGCGCTGCCCGAGGGCCAGCGCGGCATTTTCGTCGGCGGCGGCGGATCGGTGCGGCTGCCGCGGCTGATCGGCGTGGCGCGGATGGCCGACATGATGCTGACGGGCCGGGTCTATTCGGCGACCGAAGGCGCGGCCTACGGCTTCTCGCAGTACCTCGTTGAAGCCGGCGGCGCGCTGCCGAAGGCGCTGGAACTGGCGGAGCGCGTTGCCGCGAACGCGCCGCTGACGAACTTTGCCGTGCTGCAGGCCTTGCCGCTGATCGCGGAGGCCAATCCGCAGACCGGCCTCCTGATGGAATCCCTGATGGCGACGGTGGCGCAAAGCGACAAGGAAGCCAAGCGCCGCATTCGTGCGTTTCTCGATCGCAAGACCGCAAAGGTGAAGCCGACCTGACATGAGCGCCAAGCCCGGCATGTCTGCCTCGATTGAATCGGCCCCGCGTGCCGGCGATCATCCGCTGCGCCCGATTTCCTTCGGCACGCCCGCCGTGACTGTCGATCGCCGCGAAGACGGCACCATCTACCTGCGGCCGAAGGCGCAGTTGAGCGACTATCCGGTGCGCCTCACCGACCGGCTGCATCATTGGGCGAAAGCTGCCCCCGATCGCGTCTTCATGGCGGAGCGAAACGCCGCGCGCGGCTGGCGGCAGATCACCTATGCGGAGTTGCTGGTGTCGTCGCGGCACATCGCCTCCGCGCTGCTCGCCCGCGGCCTCTCGGCCGAGAAGCCGGTCGTCATCCTCTCCGGCAATTCGATCGATCATGCGCTGATCGCGTTCGGCGCGCTCTATGCCGGCATTCCCTTCTGCCCGGTGTCGCCGGCCTATTCGCTGGTGTCGCGAGATTACGGCAAGCTCTCCTATCTGATGAAGCTGCTGACGCCCGGCCTCGTCTTCGCGGACGATGCCGCGAAGTTCGCCGATGCGCTGGCCGCCAACGTCTCCCCTGAAATCGAGATCGCGGCTTCGTACGGCATCGTGCCAGGGCGTGACCTCACGAGTCTCGCTGATCTGATGGCCACGCCATTGCATCCGCGCCTGGACTCCGTTCATGAGGCCATCGGTCCCGACACCATCGCAAAATTCCTGTTGACGTCGGGTTCGACCGGCAATCCAAAAGCGGTCATCAATACCCAGCGCATGATCTGCGCCAACCAGGTGATGCTGCGCGAGACGCTGGCGTTCCTGAAGGACGAGCCGCCTGTCATCGTCGACTGGCTGCCGTGGAATCACACCTTCGGCGGCAACCACAATATCGGGCTCACGCTGTACAATGGCGGCTCGATGTATCTCGACGAGGGCAAGCCGATGCCCGGCGGCATCGAGGAGACCGTGCGCAATCTCCGGGAAATCTCGCCGACCGTTTATTTCAACGTCCCCAAGGGCTATGAATCGTTGTTGCCCTATCTGCGCGACGACGAGGGATTGCGGAAGAAATTCTTCTCCAGGCTGCATGCGATGTTCTTCTCGGGCGCGGCGCTGTCGCCGTTCGTGTGGAACAGCCTCGACGAACTGTCGGTTCGGGAAACCGGCTATCGCGTGCCGATGCTCACCGGCCTTGGCGCTACCGAGACCGCGCCGTTCTTCATGTCGGTCAATCCGCTCACCAGCCGCTCCGGCCATGTCGGGCTGCCGGTTTCGGGCAACGATGCGAAGCTCGTACCCAACAACGGCAAGCTGGAGGTTCGCGCCAGGGGGCCGAACGTCATGCCGGGCTATTGGCGGCAGCCTGACATGACCGCGAAGGCGTTCGACGAGGAAGGTTTCTACAAGCTCGGAGATGCGATCAAGCCCGCCG
>DAIMKE010001386.1:0-1903 GCA_036721875.1 Bradyrhizobium sp.
GCCTGGTATGGCCTCGCGGCGCCGAAGGGCACGCCGCCCGAAATCGTCGACAGGCTCAACAAGGCGGTCAACGAGATCCTTGCCGATCCCAAGGCAAAGGCGCGGTTTACCGAGATCGGCGCCATCCTGCTGCCGGGCTCGGCCGCCGACTTCGGCAAACTGGTGGCGGACGAGACCGAGAAATGGGGCAAGGTGGTCAAGTTTGCCGGCGCCAAGGTGGATTAGGGATTCATTCCACCGGCGGCGCGAAAGACCTTGGTCGCGGTTGGCGATGCCCGCTTGCAGGAACAGACGCGGATCAGCCGGATCGCGATGTTCGTAAGCGACCTATTTGAGACATCTGCCGAGTGCGCTAGGGTCGGCGCATGAATGGGGACATAATCGCGGCGATGCTAGCACCACTGGCGTTCTTTGAGGGTCGGTGCGAAGACAAGGAAACACTTCGAAGACTGATCACGCTGGCGAATGACAGGTCTCGTCGTAAGGAAGCCCACGCCCTGTTTTCTGAGATTAGGCGGAAGAATCTGGCGGCGGAGAAGCGCAACGATAAATTAGCCGTGGCTCAATATAACTTCGAAGAGATTTGCGCCAAGACGCTCTACAATTTGACGTGCGGGCCGGCGCCGTTCGATCCCGACTCGCCGTTTTGGGTCTTGCCGCGTGCGCTCGAACCAGGACAGATGCTTGGCATCACAGATGTCGGCGAGATAACGCCGCTTTTGAAAGCGTGGTAAGTCCGCACAGCTCTTCGCGGACATACGGAGATCAGCGCCCAATGTTCGCTCTCAGCTGCCCGCAGCCGCGCGCGGCGGATTCTTCGCAAGCGCCACTGCCATCGCCGAGATCAGCGGCCGCATGAAGAAGGCGTCCTCGGCGGGATAAATGTCGGTGCGCAAGCCGTGGGACTTGAGTTCGTCGGAGACCGCCGGTCCGACGGAAGCGATCGGGGTACGCTCGAGCCCTTCACGTAACCTGTCCTCGCAGCCGCGTGCGCGCGCGACCTCGATGAGACGGCGAATCTGGCCGAGATTGGTCAGCGCGATCGCGTCGATGCGGCCGGCCGCCATTTCGTCGATCGCTGACATGATATTGGCGTCGGCGGCCTGCGCGTCGTAGGCGTAGGGCAGCACGGTATCGACCTCGGCGCCCATCGCCTCGATGGCGCCGATCAGCGCGCGGTGGTCCTTGTCCGGGTAAAGCTGCAGGCCGAGGCGATGGCCTTTGATATCGACGCGCGACAGGATTTCAGCGACGCCCTCGGAGGTCGGCTTTTCCGTCGTGACCTGCGGCTCCAGCCCGATCTCGCGCAGCGCCCGTCCGGGTTTGGGGCCACGCGCGAATTTGCGCGCCTTGCCGAGTTCGGCGATGAATGGCGCCTCGACGCCCATAGGGCGCACCACCTTCATCAGCCGGCGAAGGCCTTCGCCGGTCAGCAGCACCATGTCGTCCAGCGGCTTTTCAATGGCCCGCACGATCCATCTTTCGACGGGCGCCGGGTCCGCCACATCGCGAATGGTGAACATCGGACATTGCAGCACGTCGGCGCCCTGTTCGGTGAGCAGGCGGGAAAACTGCGCTTCTTCGCGCGTCTCCAGAATCAGGATGCGGTAACCGTTCAGTCTGTCAGCCATGATCATGCTCCAACGCTTGGCTTCGCGCTTTGTTCATCCTGACTCCGGTTTCCGGATTGGCGCAAGCGGGCCGGCAGTGATAGAGCAGGGCCGCAACTCCCACAGTTTTCACCCTTCTGCCTGAATTGTCATCAAGTCGCCATGCCCGATCACCAGTTCGTCCTGACCCTGTCCTGCCCGGATCGCCCCGGCATCGTTTCCGCGGTGTCGACCTTTCTCGCCCACAACGGACAGAACATCCTCGACGCCTAGCAGTTCGATGACGTCGAAAC
>DAIMKE010001387.1:0-1900 GCA_036721875.1 Bradyrhizobium sp.
AGGATTCAACGGCCGATCGCACGGTAGGAGCCGGGCCCGCCGCCTGCGACGCGGCTTCTGTTCTGGCTCGAGCTACGGCCTCCCGTGCCGTTCTCACGGCCTGTTCGAAGGTCAGAATCCCGTCGGTGGGCTTGTCATTGATGTCATTGGCGACGCCGACTGGCGCCTGCTTGTAGTTGCCGCCGTAGTGGTGATTGCGCCAGCGGGCAAGCCAAACGCCGCCCTGTTTTCCTTTGCGATAGCCCAGATGCGCTTCCGCATCGAGGCGACGCCAATGCACACCAAGCTCGAGCCTGGAGCGCGCTTTAGCCGTCGTGACCTGAGCCTCGGTGAGTGTCTTCGACATAGCGTTTGTCGCACTGTTTCACGTCGAATATCCGTCGAATATCCGACGATGTATGTCGGCGAACAATACTGAACTATGGACATTCAACATATTGAAATCATTAGGCGTTGGCGAACGGTGGCTCACGGAGGCGGATCCATTATTTGGCCCTCTCAAGGCTGAAACAGGGGTTCAATTCCCCTAGGGAGCGCCATAAATTCAGATAGTTAGTGACTTGAGAAAACTGGGTGTCCAGTTTGTGTCTCGTCTGACAATCGCAATCTAGTATTCAAAGCGCGCGCACCGCAGAGCTTGTCGGATGATCAGCACACCGGGCCGGGCTCTGTGCGGCCAGAGGCCGAACGTGCTGGGGTGAGAGTCCCTCCCTCTCCGCCACTTTAAAATGGCATCGAGAAAGCCCGTAAATAAGGCCTTTCCGCACTCAGGAGCTTCTGGTGTGGCCCCCGGGTGTAGCCCCGAGGTAGCCCTAGCCTGCCATGGCGGGTCGGGAGTTGCAATGCTACCAACGGAGCCCGTTACACGGGATCAGATCGCGCCAGTAGAGGGGCGGCGTCCTGCCCGCGGGCTGCCGGCAAGTGCGAACCAAAGCGCGTGCCGCCGCCGCAGGCGAATTCTCCGGACTTCGCGAAAGCCGCTGGATGACGGGAGCCGGACCGAAAGCGCTTCGACAGCGCCGCCCTTCACCTTCTCCATCCGACGCTCGCGATGCTTGTCGAACAGACCGGAGCTTCCAGACACCTCGTCCTGCCGCATCCCATCCGGCACTCGTGTAGACCCACGAGGTCCGCAGATCGTCAGCCGTTCGTCCGAGCGGCAGATTCCGTCGGTCCGCGGGCGGCACGCCCTGCCGGCGATCTCGAGCCGCGCGATCAATCATCGCCACGCTTTCGAAGCCGACATGGGAAAGCCTCGTGCCGAACGCCCAGGTCAACGCCCGCGTGATGTCTAACGATAACGGAGGCATGCGGTGAGGACGCTGCTATTCAGCGGTCACGATCGAGACGATCGCCGTGGCAGCCGAGGTAAGCCCGGCAAGCATCTTCCGCTATTTCGGCACAAAGGAACGCATCGTCATCTGGGACGAGGCCGACGAGGGGCAGTTGGCCGGCTTGCTCGGCGATATAGCCGCGGGGTCGCTTGCCGTCGCCTTGGAGCGCTTCGCAGCCCTGCTCGATGCGGCCGACAACGGCGCACGTAGAAGCACGCTCGCCCGCATGTACCTCATCTCGCGCGAGCACGCGCTTGCAGGCCAGTCCGCCCTCAACGCGACCCGGTTTGGAGCGCTCATTGCCGACGCACTAGCCACGAGGTCGCGCCGACGTTCGCCGAGCAATCCGTCGGGCGGGCAGCGGCGGGGATCATGAGTACGGCGATCGAGGAATGGTCGCGGCGGCAGGGGCGCATCAAGATCGCTCAGCTAGTTGCGGAGGGGTTCGAGTCCTTGAAGTCCGAGCTTGGTCAGGACGCCGACGTCTGAAGCTCCTTTCAGCAAAGACCTCCTGATAGGGAAGCTAAGCGCAGTTAGCTTCCCTACGGGAACCGCGATTGTCGCCG
>DAIMKE010001388.1:0-1899 GCA_036721875.1 Bradyrhizobium sp.
GAACGGCTCGATGACGATGGGATAGGCAAACAGAGCGGCAAACGAGCCGAAGTTGGACGCAGCGTAAAGTACGTAGGGGTTGCTCGCCTGCCTGTGCCCGCTCGCGGCAAACCAGGTTTGCAGCAGGGGCGCGCTGGCCGATAGCGTAAAGAATGGCACCCCGATGGATGCCGCAAACAATCCGAACAGCCAGAGTGCGGTCCCGTTCGATGGTGGAGCGCCCCACCCCGGCACGATGGCGATCGGCAGCATCATCGCTGTGATCCCGATCAACACCAGATGGAACATCGCAGCCCGGCGCGGTCGCAGCGCGCGGTTCAGCAGATGGGCGTACGCATAGCCTGCCAGCAATACTGTCTGAAAGAACACCATCGCGACCGACCATACGGCCGGCGCGCCGCCGAGTTTCGGCAGCACCATCTTGGCGAACATCGGCTGGATCGAGAACAGAAGCAGAGCCGATACGAATAGCGTCAGCCCGTACAAGAAGGGCAAGAACCGGACGACCGCCGCCTGCCGATCCAGCGCAGGCGCGATCCGGTCCGAAGCATGGAAGAGCGACATCAATTTCCCCGGCACCGGCAATTTGGCGCACGGTACCGATCCGCTCCTAAGCAACGCTTAAACGACGGCCGGCGACGGCAGACGCCATGGTAAACGTCGCCTTGATCCGGGCCGGACGGCGACGGGTCAGCCCTTTCGGGTGTGGCCCCAGGTCTCGTCCCAATCCTCGCCGGCCGCGTCGATCACACGCCCATCGGCCTCGAAGAACTTGTTCGGGACCTGGAAGATCGCGAGCATCAGGCCGCCCTGGGGGCACCAGGCAACATGGCGGCTGCCCTCCTCGCGCCAGATGAACTCGCCGGCCTTGCACTCGATGCCCTGCGCCGGGCCTTCCTTGTCGACCAGCGAGCCTTCGAGGACGTAGGTCTGCTCGATGTTGACGTGCTCATGGTCGGGCAATACCGCGCCCGGCGCGAACCGCATCAGCGCGGTCATCAGGCCAGTCTTGCGATCGAACAACAATGTCTTGGCTTCGCAACCGGGAAAGCGCGTCTTCTGCCATTCCATGCTCTCCGGGCGAACCAGATGGGAATGCGTGTCTGCGGTCTGCGTGCCCTTCGGGGTCACGGCGTCCATGGCGATCCTCCGTCCTGTTGTTTTGACGCAATCCTAGCAGCTTTGATCTGGTCCGCCAGCCGGCAGGTGTGCGCTGCGGTGGCTGGCCGTCCGCGTGATCACCACAGATTCCTGCCGTCGATGACGGTCACCGGCACCGCATCAAGGTCGAAATCATCGAACAATCGCGCGTTGACCGCGACCTTGGGATTGTCGAAGTCGGGCTTGCCGGTCGACCAGTCGGGCGATTCCGAAAAGGTTCCGCAGCCGCATTTTTCGCAGAAATGATGTTTGACGGTGCAACTGCCCCAAAGATAAGTCGCGACGTTTTCCGCAGGCGACGCCAGCCGAAATTGCACCGGCGGGTAATAGGCCCAGAGCGCGCCGCGCTTGGCGCACAATGAGCAGGTGCAACGGGTGACGCCCACTGGGGCCTCGCTCACCTCGAACTGTGTATGGCCGCAATGGCAGCTTCCCTTGATTGGCACGATCGGCTCCTATCCGAGTAATGACAAGACGTCGTAACCCGGGCCTGCTGCCAGCATGGTGTCAGCATCGGGAAACCGCGAAAGACACCCCTTTGGGCTTCCTCTTCGTCCTCATCGTCGGCCTGCTCGCCGGCACCATTTCGGGCATCGTCGGCACCGGCTCGTCGATCATGCTGATGCCGGTGCTGGTCTATCAATACGGCCCCAAGGAAGCCGTGCCGATCATGGCGGTCGCGGCTGTGATGGCGAACCTGTCGCGCATCCTGGCCTGGTGGCGCGAGGTCGACTGGCG
>DAIMKE010001389.1:0-1879 GCA_036721875.1 Bradyrhizobium sp.
GCGCGCATACTCCTCGAATACGTCGAGCCATTTCGCGCTTCCGCCACGAACCAGCGCGAGCTGCTCGGGATGCGTCAGCAGCGCCCAGACCGCGCCCGAGATCGCATCGCGCGGTTCGTTCTGGCCGCCGGAGATCGCAAGCTTGATGTTGGCGCGGATGCTTTCGATTGGCTGGCCGGCGGCCAGCAGCACGCTGAGGATCGAGGTGTTCGGGTGGTTCTTCACCACGGGGATCATGTCGTCGATTGCGGCATCGATGCCGGCCGTCGCTGCATGGCAGCGCGTCTCGATCTCCTTGTTGCCGGTGTAGTTGGCGATGCCGTCGATCATCGCCTGCGACCACGCGTCCATGTCCTGGAAGCGCATGTTGGTCAGCCCGGTGACGTCCTTCAGGCACTCCGCCGACAGCGGCAGCGCGAACGCCTTGCAGAGATCGGCCTCGCCCTTCGGCGCGAGCTCATCGAGGATGCGGTCGGCATGGGCCTGAAACTGCCTGACCCAGGTGTCGCGCACCGTGCGCGGCGACACCGCGGGAAACATCGCCTGCCGCTCGCTCATGTGCGCATCGCCGTCCTTGCGCATCATGTTGTGCCCCATCAGCACGTTCATCAGCCCGTTCGGCTGGTGCGAGGAGAACACGTCGATGCGCTTCTCCTGCGTGAAGATGTCGTCGCGCCGGGTGAACACCGTCGAGCCGAGCTGCGGCACGAACGCGATCGGCGCTTCTTTCCGCATCTTCGCCAGCGCAGGGTAGGGATCGGCCCAGAAGCTCGGGATGTCGATGTCGAAATGCGGGGCGTTGGACATGGCGATCCGTAGCAGTGATCAGCGATGATGAAACAAGCACGTCATTGCCGGGCTTGACCCGGCAATCCATCCTCTTCGCAAGGACTCTCGTGAAGGGCGATGGATACGCGGGTCAAGCCCGCGTATGACGATTGGAGCAAATGGAGGGGACATCACACCGCCCGGTAGCCGCCGTCGACCATCACGATCTCGCCGGAGACGTAGGCGGAGAGGTCCGAGGCGAGGAAGATCGCGGGGCCGACGATGTCTTCCGCGGTGCCGGCGCGGCCGAGCGGGGTGTGATCGAGGAAGGTTTTCACCAGCTCCGGGTTGGTGGCGCGGGCGTTGGCGTTCAGCGGCGTGGCGATGAAGCCCGGGCCGATCGCGTTGACGCGGACGCCTTCCTTGCCAAGTTCGGCGGCGAGCGCCTTGGTGAAGCCAAGCACGCCGTGCTTGGACGCCGTATAGGCCGGCGAGCTCGGCGTGCGCACATGCACGATCGACTGGATCGAGCCGATGTTGACGATGCGGCCCTTGCTCGCGCGCAACGGCGCGAGGAACGCATGCGTCACGTTGAACACGCCGGTGAGGTTGATCGCGATGATGTCTTCCCAATCCTGGATGACGGTCTCGGCCGCGCCGAGCATGCCGTTGCGGCGGACGATGCCGGCGTTGTTGACGAGGATCGAGACTTGGCCAACCTTCTCGGCGATTTGTTTGGCCATCGCGACGCAATCCTCGCGCCTGGCGACATCGAGCGCAAAACTCTCGGCCTTGCCGCCGGCGTCGCGGATTTCCTTTGCCGCTTCCGCTGCGGCCTTCTCGTCCCGGTCGAGCAGCACCACGCGCGCGCCCTCGCGGGCATATCCGTTCGCGATCGCGCGCCCGATGCCGGAGCCTGCGCCGGTGACGACGGCAATATGGTTTTCGAGAAGGGGCATGCGGCGTTTCCTCTGCTTTTGATTTTGGGTGAGGATAGCAAGCGCTGCGGCGGGCACAAGGTGGGAGCGCTGCAGTTTCGTAGGATGGGTAGAGCGCAGCGAAACCCATCAATGGCGGTGCGTGTGGCGATGGGTTTCGCTCCGCTCTACCC
>DAIMKE010001390.1:0-1878 GCA_036721875.1 Bradyrhizobium sp.
GGGCGATCCATCTCGGCGGGCTCGACATCAAGGACATCGCCTATCTGCCGCAGACCGCCGACATCGATCGCAGCTTTCCAATTTCGGCGTTCGATTTCGTCGGCACCGGACTGTGGCGCAGGGTCGGATTCTTCGGCGGCATGGGGCGCGCGGCATGCGACAAGATCACGGAGGCGCTCGCCGCCGTCGGCCTCAACGGATTTGAAAACCGCAGCATCGGCACGTTGTCCGGCGGCCAGATGCAGCGCATGCTGTTCGCGCGCGTGCTGTTGCAGGACGCTCGGCTGATCGTGCTCGACGAGCCGTTCAACGCCATCGACGCCAAGACATCCGCCGACCTGCTGGCGCTGGTGAAGCGCTGGCACGGCGAGGGCCGCACCGTGATGGCGGCGCTGCATGACATGGAACTGGTACGCAATCATTTTCCGGAAACCCTGCTGCTCGCGCGCGGGCCCGTGGCCTGGGGCGCGACCGGCGACGTGCTGACCAACGAAAACTTGCTGGTCGCGCTGCGGATGTGCGAGGCGTTCGACGACAGCGCCGCCGCTTGCGCGGAAGATATGCCGTCACGAGCTGCCTGATGGTCTACGACGCGCTGATCGCGCCCTTCACCGAATTCGAGTTCATGCGTCGCGCGCTCGCCGCCGTGATCGCGTTGTCGCTCGGCGCAGCGCCGATCGGCGTGTTCCTGATGCTGCGGCGGATGAGCCTCGTCGGCGACGCCATGGCGCACGCGATCCTGCCGGGCGCGGCAATCGGATTCCTCCTCTCCGGCCTCAATCTGTTTGCCATGACGTTGGGCGGCTTGATCGCAGGCTTTACGGTGGCAATTCTCGCCGGCGTGGTGTCGCGCACCACCGAACTGAAGGAGGACGCCTCGCTCGCGACCTTCTACCTGGTGTCGCTGGCGCTCGGCGTCACCATCGTTTCCATCAAGGGCACCAATATCGATCTGCTGCACGTGCTGTTCGGCAACATCCTGGCGATGGACGACCAGACGCTGCTGGTGATCGCGTTCAACGCCACCATCACGCTGCTGGTGATGGCGGTGATCTATCGCCCCTTGGTGATCGAATGCGTCGATCCGGTATTCCTGCGCACCGTCTCGCGCGCCGGCGCGCCTGCGCATCTGGCGTTCATGGCGCTGGTCGTGATCAATCTCGTCAACGGCTTTCACGCACTCGGCACGCTGCTCGGGGTCGGGCTGATGATCCTGCCGGCGGGCATCGCGCGGTTCTGGTCGCGCGACATCACCGGCATGATATGCATCGCGGTCGCGAGCGCCATCGTATCGGGCTACGCAGGGCTGGTACTGTCGTTCCAGACCCGCATTCCCTCCGGGCCTGCGATCATCCTGGTGGCGGCAGTGCTGTATATCCTGTCGCTGTTGTTCGGACCGGTCAGCGGCCTGGTCCGGCAGATGTTCCCCGGCCGTCATCTCGAGGCGTGAAGAATGCGGCGGCTCAGTCTACTTATCTGTCTCGCATTGATCGTGTTCAGCGCGCCGGCCCGCGCGCAGGAGCGTCTCAATGTCGTCGCCAGCTTTTCGATCCTCGGCGATTTCGTCCGCAATGTCGGCGGCGACCGCGTCAGCGTCACGACGCTGGTCGGACCTGACAGCGACGCGCACGTCTACTCGCCGACGCCGGCTGACGCCAAGCGGATTGCGGATGCCAAGCTCGTCTTCGTCAACGGGCTCGGCTTCGAGGGCTGGCTGCCGCGCTTGGTGAAGTCCGCCGGCGGCAAGGCGACGATCGTGACCGCGACGGCAGGCATCACGCCGCTCAAGTCCGGCTCCGCAGCAGATCCCCACGCCTGGCAATCGATCGCGAATGCAAAGATCTATGTGGCCAATATTCGCGATGCGCTGGCGGCGGC
>DAIMKE010001391.1:0-1876 GCA_036721875.1 Bradyrhizobium sp.
CGCCAGCCGCTGCTGCTCGCCGCCGGACAATCTTCGCGCCGCGCGATCGGCGAGGCCTCCGAGGCCCACCATTTCGAGCAGTTCGCTCGCACGGCGCGTGTGCTCTGCGCGCGGAATGCCGGCGGCACGCAACGCGAAGCGGATGTTGGCGGCGGCGCTGCGGCGAAGCATCGCGGGCCGCTGAAACACGATCGCGCGCTTGAGCGGCGGGACATTCTCGCGCCCGCCCCAGGTGATGCGCCCGCGCGATGGCGGCATGAGACCCATCGCGATGCGCAACAGCGTCGACTTCCCCGAGCCGTTGGGACCGATCAGCACCGTCGGCGCACCCGTCGCCAGCGAGAGAGAGAGATTGTCCAGAATCGTGACCGGGCCTGCCGTCACCGTGACGCCATCAAAAACAACCGGCAGTTCTTCCGAGGGCGCGCGCATGGTCATCCCGCCAGTCGTTCGCCGGCGCGGCGCGCAGTCCAGGCCAGCGCGTTGATCGCGATCACGATCGCGATCAGCACCACACCAAGCCCGACCGCGAGCGGTAGGTCACCCTTGGAAGTTTCCAGCGCAATCGCCGTCGTCATGGTGCGGGTGAAGCCTTCGATATTGCCGCCGACGATGATGATGGCACCGACTTCCGCAGCGGCGCGGCCGAAGCCCGCCAGCAGCGCGGTGACCAGGCTGAAGCGAGCGTCCCAGATCAATGTCGCGACGCGACCCAGCGGGCCGAGATTCATCGCGGTGAGTTCGTCGCGATATTCGAGCCAGAGATCCTCGATGGTCTGCCGCGTCAGCGCGGCGATGATCGGCGCGACCAGCACGGTCTGCGCGATGATCATGGCGCGCGGCGTGAACAGCAGTCCGAACGATCCCAGCGGTCCCGACCGCGACAGCGCGAGATAGACCGCAAGGCCGACGACGACGGGCGGCAGGCCCATCAGGGCGTTGAGCAGGACGATGACGCCTTGCCGGCCGGGAAACCTCGTGAGGGCGATCCAGGCGCCGAGCGGGATGCCGATCAGCGCAGCCAACACCACCGCGGACAGGCTGACGACCAGCGACAGCCGCACGATGGCGAACAGCGCGGGATCGCCGCTGAGCACGAGTTGGAAGGCGGAAACGTCTTCTGGCATCGAAATTCCGTTCGCCGACATCTTGCGCATATGCTACGAATATGGTCAATTTTCGTAGCAAATGCATTCATATGCATATTGGTGCGCATGCCAGAGCTCCTCACTACTGACGAGGCGGCCGACTACCTCCGGCTCTCCGAGCGTAAGCTCTATGAGCTGGTGGCGGAGCGCGCGGTTCCCTGCAGCAAGGTGACCGGGCGCTGGCTGTTTCCACGCGCCGCGCTCGATCGCTGGGTTTCCGCCGGCCTGATCGCACGCGCCGGGCTGGCGCAGGTGGCTGCGCCGCCGATCGTCGGCGGCAGTCACGATCCGCTGCTGGAATGGGCGCTGCGCGAAAGCAATTCGGGACTGGCGAGCCTTCCGGAGGGTTCCGAGGAAGGGCTGCGGCGGCTGACCCACGCCGAGGTGATGATGGCAGCCATCCATCTGCATCGCCTCGACGGCGACGACGACACGGCCAATGTCGATGGCGTCGCGGAAGCGCCGGGATTGCACGATGCCGTGGTCATTGCATTTGCACGGCGCGAGCAGGGTATCCTCGTTGCAAAGGGCAACCCGCTCGGCCTGAGCGACATCGCCTCGATCGCGACTTCGCGCGCTCGCATGGCGCAACGGCCCAACGGGGCCGGCGCGCAATTGCTGCTGCTGGCGCTATTGGCACGCGCGCGTATCGCGCTCGACGACCTGAAGCTGGCGAAGCCCGCCTTCCCCACCGGGCCTGATATCGCGCAAGCCGTGCGCGCCGGCCG
>DAIMKE010001392.1:0-1875 GCA_036721875.1 Bradyrhizobium sp.
CGCGGCAACAGCCAGGTCGAGCCGCAATCCGGCACCAGGCCGATGCGGCGGAACGCCTGCAGGAAATAGGACGAGCGCGCGCACAGGATCATGTCGCCCATCAGCGCGAAACTCATGCCGGCGCCGGCGGCCGGGCCGTTCACCGCCGTCACGATCGGGCAATGCAGCCGGCGCAGCCGCCGCAGGAACGGATGAAACCCGATTTCCAGCGACTGGCCGGCGTTGCTCTTGCCGGGCTTCTGGTTGCTGCGACCCTGCAAATTGGCGCCGGTGCAGAACGCGCGTCCGGCGCCGGTCAGCACCAGGCAGCGCACCTCCTCCCGCTTCTCCTCGATGGCATCGAACGCCTCGGAAAGGCCGCCCAGCATGTCCATCGAGACCGCGTTCATGACCTCCTGATGATCGAGCTTGAGAACGGCGACCGAGCCGTCGAAATCGAGCGTGACGTGCTTGAACTGCATGGTTTCCTCATGACTTGTGTTTACGCGCTATTCCGTCGCGCGGCAGACCGGACCTGTCGTCTCGATCCATATTTGATTTTCCAGATGCCCTTGTCCATGGTTGGCCTGAACATATGACGATCTCTCGACGCACGGCTTAACGCGCGCCAGACCAAATGGGAACACCCCAAGGGAAAATCCAATGAGCATCTTTGACCTCTCCGGCCGCACGGCGGTCATCACCGGCGGCAATGGCGGCATCGGCCTCGGCATCGCGCAGGCGCTGAACGCCCAGGGCTGCAACGTCTCGATCTGGGGCCGTAACGCCGAGAAGAACAAGAGCGCCGCGGCCACCATGTCGGCCGGTCCCGGAAAGGTCGATACCGTGATCTGCGACGTCTCCGATCCCGCCTCCGTCAAGGCCGCGATGAAAGCCACGCTCGACACGTTCGGCCGCGTCGACGGCTGCTTCGCCAATGCCGGCATCGGCGGCGGCGGACGGCGCGCCTTCATCGACCGGACCGAGGAAGAGTGGCGAAAAATGTTCGCGACCAATCTCGACGGCGTGTTCCACGTATTCCAGGCCGCCGCCCGCCACATGACCGAACGCGCGGAAGGTGGCGACAAATTCGGCCGGCTGGTTGCGACCTCGAGCCTGGCGTCGCTGTTCGGCACCGCGCGCAACGAACACTATGCCGGCACCAAGGCGGCGCTGAACGCGCTGTGCCGCGCGCTCGCGGTCGAACTGGCGCGCTACGGCGTCACGGCCAATGCCATCCTGCCCGGCTGGATCAAGAGCGACATGACCGCCGGCATCATGGGCAACGAGAAATTCGTCGCCAACGTGATGCCGCGCATCCCGGTGCGCCGCTTCGGCGAGCCCAGCGATTTCGGCGGCATCGCGGTCTACATCATGAGCCAGGCTTCGTCGTATCACACGGCGGATTGCTTCGTGATCGACGGCGGCTATACGGCGTTCTGAGGCTTGTCGGCGGGAGAGAGCAAATCCGAAAGCTCGTCATCCCCGCGAAGGCAGGGGATCCAGTACGCCGCGGCTTCTCGATTCAACACTGCCGTCTCTGGAATACTGGATCGTCCGCCTTCGCGGACGATGACAGCCAGTTATGCGTCGCCGTCATTCCGGACACGCGACGCACACTCATCGTATCACCCCCACGGACCGCGCGAGGCCGAGCGGCCGCCCCACGGGCTGCGGCGCGGGTAGTTGCCGCGGGAGTTGACGGAGAGCGTGCCGCCCTGCGCGCCCATCTGCGCCGCAAGCTGCTGCAATGCGGCGATGCGGTTCTCGGTCGCGGGGTGCGTCGTGAACAGGTTGTCGACGCCGTGGCCCGACAGCGGATTGATGATGAACATGTGCGCGGTCGCCGGATTGCGCTCCGCTTCCGGGTTCGGCACCTGATGCGCGGCGTTGGCG
>DAIMKE010001393.1:0-1612 GCA_036721875.1 Bradyrhizobium sp.
ATGTCGATGCGCTCGCCGCCGCGCATCCAGGCGTGGCCGCGCTGCATCTCGGCGTCGGCGACCTCGCGGCCTCGCTCGGCGCCCGCACCTCCGACATCGGGATCTCGCCGGACGGCTATCGCCATGTCGGCTCGGCGCAGAGCGGCTACGTTTCCGCGCCGCTCGACCTGTTCGCCTATCCCATGATGCGCGTGCTGGTGGCCGCGCGCGCCTTCGGCCTGCGCGCCATCGACGGCCCCTGCGGCGCGTTCCGCGATACCAGGCTGACCGAGGCCAGCGCGCAGAAGGCCGCTGCGATGGGCTTCGACGGCAAGCAGGTGATCCACCCCGACCAGATCGCGCCGACGCTGCGCGCGTTCACGCCGTCGGCCGAGGAGCTGGCCCAGGCGCGGCGGGTGGTCGAGGCGATGGAGAGCGCGGAGGCGAACGGCCAGGGCGCGGTGACGCTCGACGGCAAGATGATCGACTATGCCAATGTGCGGATGGCGCGACGGATCATCGCGCTGGGGTCTTGAGCGCGCATGGCCACCTTGCTGATCGTCGCGCCGGTGTTCGCGCTGATCGCGGCCGGCTATGCCTCGGTGCTGTTTCGCTTCGTCTCGGAGAGCGCGCACAAGGGCATCAGCGAATTCGCCTTCAGCATCGCGATCCCCGCGCTGCTGTTCCGCACCATCGTCGTCTCGGAATTCCCCGACGTCAGCCCCTACCGGATGTGGGGCGCCTATTACGGCGCGCTGGCGTTGACCTGGATCGCGGCGATGGCGGTCTCGGCGCTGCTGCGCCGCGGGCGCGGCGGCAGCGAAGACGGCGTCGTGTTCGCGATCGGGTCGGTCTACGGCAACATCGTGATGCTCGGCATTCCCCTCGTGCTCTCCGCGCTCGGCAACGAGGCCGCAGGCCCGATGGCGCTGATCCTGTCGGTGAACACGCCGCTGCTCTGGCTGTGCGGCACGCTGCAGATGGAGTTCGTCAGCCGCAGGCAGGCGGGCTCGCCGCTCGCGATCGTCTGGCCCGTGATCGCGGACCTCGCGCGGAACCCGTTGATGCTGGCGATCGGCTTCGGCGTGATCTGGCGCTTCACCGGCCTCGGCCTCACCCCGGTCGTCGACCGCACCATCGAGCTGCTGGCGCAGGCGGGCTCACCGACGGCGCTGATCGCGCTCGGCATCAACCTGTTTCGCTTCGAGGTGAAGGGCGAAAAGCTGAGCATCCTGGTGATGTGCGCGCTGAAGCTCGCGGCCATGCCGGCAGCCGCCTTCGTGCTGGCAAGATTGCTCGACCTGCCGCCGATCGCCGCCGGTGTCATCGTGCTGTTCGCGGCGATGCCGACCGGCGCGAATGCCTACATCTTCGCGGTGCAATATCAGCGGCTGGTCAACCCGGTCTCAGGCGCGGTGGCGCTGGGCACGCTGCTGGCGGCGCTGACACTGCCGGTGGTGGTGTTGATGGTGGCGGTGTTGAGATAGCCGTGACCTCAGAAATGCAAGACGGTCTCTTTCAGAGCGGGCAACAAGCGCAATGAAAAGCAGGCAGGGCACTGGCGGCCCTGCCCGCCATGTTCAGACGTCTACTGGCTCTGCCTGGATGCGAGACACCCTTACTGCTTCGGCTC
>DAIMKE010001393.1:1622-1871 GCA_036721875.1 Bradyrhizobium sp.
CTTCCAGCCCGCGAAGCTGTGTCCCGACAGTCAGATCACCGATTTTTCGACCCATGTCCTTTCCGACCTCTGTCGAGAAACGATAATGGAAGCCGGCATAGATGCGCGCATTGGCGACCTCGTCGCTATAATCCTGGATCTTGGACCATTTGCGAGTCACCCCTGGCGCAGTGGGGCTGGTCATCGACAACTCCATTTCGTCGCCGGCGATCGACCGGAGGACTGTGGAAACCGCAGCCGATATGATGC
>DAIMKE010001394.1:0-1867 GCA_036721875.1 Bradyrhizobium sp.
ACCACTCAGGGAAGATCATCCATAGTGCCTGCATGTTCAGCGTGATTCCGAGCACGACCAGGGCAACGCGGGGCCAAACGGTGGCAAACACTGACGCGAACTTCGAGCCAGGTGCAGGAACTGGCTCGGCCGCCCGGTAGGAGGCCTCTTTCGCTTCCCAGGATGGAGCGTCATGGCCGGCGGAGGCGACGCTTTGACCGAATGCCAGTCCGAAAAGCGCCGCGACCGAGAGCGACGCGCCAAGACCCAGAATTCCATGGTCGGCAAAGGCGAGAATCGTCAGTGCAATCGAAGCTCCGGCTCCCAAGGCCGGGTAGATGTAGTCGTAGGCTCGGGAAAGAGAGCGCTTGATCAGAATACAAGCGCCCAGCATTGCAATAACCACGAGGCCGCAAAAAAAGGGCCATCCCATGTCGATGACGATGGCGGCGGCGGCGGTTGGCCTCTCCTGCGAGGCGCCGATTCCAGCGTCCCGGTAGATCGGCAAGAGAATCGACGAAGCGCCCGCACCGGAGCCGGCCGGCCTGACGTCCTGTAGCATCCGTTCTGTTGCGATCTGACTGCTCGACGACAAGGCAATCGTCGGGTCGGTGTTCGTTCTGAACGGAATGACCGTTACGGTGCCAATGATGATGATCGCCGCGGTCGCGAGAACGCCGGCGGTACCCCACAGGCCCAAGAACCACCTGCGGATAGCGAAGACCGACAGCAAGAGCCCTGATCCGAGGAGGGCGGCGATGATGGCGGCGGAGTCGGCTCGAAATAGCAGGGCCGCTGCGCAGACAAGCATCGCGATGATCCCGGCGAACAGTGCAGGGAGCGGGGCTGGCGCAATTGCTCCTGGCCGACTGTGTCGCCGTATCTGATCGATCGCGCGTATTGCCGTCGCGCAGGAGAGCAACACGCCCAGCACTGCGACGGTTACGCCATCGGGCCCGGCGACACCCGACGTTTTCTGGCCGAACCACATGGCCGTAGCAATGGTGACTATCGACAGCAGAATATGCAGGATCTGCGCTGCGCGGCGGCGGTCAAGCGCGATCACCGCGGTAACGAGCGCAGCAGCGAGGACGGCGCAGTACTGTGCGAGCGAGACCATGGTCGCCCGAGTGTCGACTGTGATGATTTCGGAGAGGGGTTCGTTCAAGGCCGCCGATGCAGTTGCCCAGATGGGATTGCCGAGTGTGCCCATAGGCATCGGCACTGCCTGCATGGCCATCCAGAGTGCCGGAGCCGCAAGCACAGCGACGAGGCCAGGGCGAAGCAGCCTGGCGAAGCCGAGGGAGACGGGCATAGCCGCCACCATCAGCGTCGCTGTCGCAAGTACGAAGGTTGCCAATACCCAGCTCTGCAAGCTATCCGGCATTGCGAGCGCCGCGGCAATCACCGCGAGCTCGGCCAACATGACGATACGGAAAATCATGTAAACACCATGCTGTAGTGCGGCCGCTCCGCTGATGCGTTCGGCGGCGAAGGTGCGTGCCGCTACGAGACAGCTTCAAGAACCGGAAAGACCGTAACGAATGTAGTGACTGTCATGATAGTAGTAGCTGCGATGGCCGTCATACCGAGCCATCGCCTTGGTATCGGTTTTGCTGAGAACTGCCCCAATCAGCGCTTCCTGGATGTTAGGAGCCGTATGCAGCGCGTGCTGCACGACATCGATCTTGGTCCGGCCCCATTCAACGACGAGGATGTAACAATCGATGAGAGATGAAGTGGCTCGGACATCGACCAGCGGCGTCAGAGGAGGAAGGTCGACGATGACGTAGTCATATTCCGCCCGCAAACGGTCGAACAGCTTGCTTATCGCGTCAGCGCACAGAATTTCGCTGGTGTGAAGCAAAGGTCCCCGCCGCACGGCGGG
>DAIMKE010001395.1:0-1863 GCA_036721875.1 Bradyrhizobium sp.
CCCCTGCGCGTCGATATTGTCCTTGACGGCGACCGGCACGCCAAGAAGCGGCAGCGCGGCCGTATCCTTCGAGGCCAGCGCCTCGGCTTCAGCCAGCGCAGCCTTCTCGTCACGCAGGCTGATGAACACGGCAGGGTCGTTGTGATCACGGATGCGCTGATAGCTGCGCGCAACGGTCTGCGCCAGCGTTACCGTGCCGGCGCGGTGCGCGGCGACGATCGCGGCGACGGTTTCAGGCGCGTCAGACCCCATGGCGAGCAAAACTCCTGCGAGCAAATGTTACCGGGGCCGTAGCAAGCGATGTGCCATTGTGTACATTAATTGCGCAAATGGCATCGCGCGAGTCTTGGCACGATTTCAGAGAGTTAGTCTGCTCGCCGCGAAAGGACGCAGGCTACCTGATTGATCCTGTCGCGCCGCGTTTGCATAATAATTAGGCAGATTGTTCTCAATCCGGCCACGGGTGTCCCGACGCCCGACGGCATGTTGCCGGGCCGTGCCGATCTCGCGTAGAGCAGGCTGTCTGCCCGAGAAACATACAAGAGGGGCGGCGGAGGAAACCGACGATGCCAGCCGCAGCCCCAGGCCGCGACCGTCCCGAAACGCTGTTCGCGACACCTGCAATCATTGCCGACCGCCGGACCGACGGCAGTATCATCCTGAAATCGACGACGCCGTTGCGCGAGCGCGCGCGTTGCATTGGCGACTGGCTGGTGCATTGGGCGCGGCAGGCGCCCGAGCGCGTCTTCCTCGCCGACCGCGCCAGCGCCGATGCGCCGTGGTCGACCGTCACTTACCGGGATGCGCTGAAGCAGGTGCGCGCTGCGGGAGCGTGGATTCTCGCTCACGGCCTGAGCTCCGAGCGTCCGCTGGTGATCCTGTCCGACAACAGCGTCGAGCATGCGCTGTTCGCGCTGGCCGCCCAGCATGTCGGCGTGCCATCGACTGCGATCTCGCCGGCCTATTCGCTGATGTCCAGGGATTTCGACAAGCTCCGCAGCATGGTCAGTCTGCTGGAACCCGGCGCGATCTATGTTTCCGCCATGAAGCCTTTCGCGGCGGCGCTGGCGGCGATCCAGCCGCTGCATTCAGCCACAATTGTCAGCGGTGATGTCGCCGATACCGGTGCGATCTTATTTCGCGCCATCGCAGCCACGCCGGAAACGCCCGATGTCGCAAAAGCGTTTGCCGCTGTCACGCCGGACACGATCGCAAAATTCCTCTTTACCTCGGGCTCGACCGGCACGCCGAAGGCCGTCATCAACACCCAGCGCATGCTGACTTCGAGCCAGCAGGCCAAGGCGCAGACCTGGTCGTTCCTCGAAGGGCGCGGCGAGGATCTCGTGATCCTCGACTGGCTGCCATGGAGCCATACCTTCGGCGCCAACCACAATTTCAATCTGGTGCTGCGCAACGGCGGCACGCTCTATGTCGACGGCGGCAAGCCGGCGCCCGGGCTGTTCGCGACGTCGCTGGCCAATTTGCGCAGCGTGATGCCCACGATCTATTTCAACGTGCCGCGTGGTTTTGATATGCTGATCTCGGCGCTGCGCAGCGATGACGAACTGCGGCAAAAATTCTTCAGCGAAGTGAAGTTCGCCTTCTATGCCGGCGCGGCGCTGCCGCAGAATCTCTGGGATGCACTGGAAGAACTCTCGATCAAGACCGTTGGCCGCGCGCTGCCGATGGTGTCGGCCTGGGGCTCGACCGAAACCTCGCCGCTGGCGACCGATTGCCATTTCCAGGCGCAACGCTCCGGCAATATCGGGGTGCCGATCCCGGGAACGGAGTTGAAACTGGTGCCATCCGGCGACAAGCTGGAGGTGCGCGTGCGCGGCCCGAACGTCACGCCCGGCTACTGGA
>DAIMKE010001396.1:0-1848 GCA_036721875.1 Bradyrhizobium sp.
ATCTCGCCGATCGGCATGTCGCCGCGCCGCGTGGCAAAGCCGTGGTCGTTCGGCGGCGTCGACTTCGAGCCTGAGGATCGCGTGTTCTTCATGTTCGGCTCAGCCAATCGCGACGAAGGTTGCTTCAGCGAACCCGACCGCTTCGACATCACCCGCGACACCCAGAAGAGCATCGCCTTCGGCGCCGGTCCGCATTACTGCGCCGGCGCGTTTGCCTCCCGCGCCATGGTGGCCGACGTCGCGTTGCCCAGCGCGTTCGCGCGGCTGAAGGGGCTGCGGCTGGACGAGCGCGAACCGGTGCGAATCGGCGGCTGGGCGTTTCGCGGCCTGCTCAATCTGCCGGTGAAGTGGGATGCGGGTTGATCGCGCAGCTATCGCCTATTGGCGCGGACCGGATCGAGGATCAGCCGTCGTGCGGCATCAGCCGCATGCGCCGGAACCACCAGTGCATGGCGCGATACCAGAAATAGCCGGCGACTGCGCCGCAAACCGAGAGGATGACGATGTTGACGGGATGAGGCTCCCCGCTCCACCACAGCATGCCGCCGACCCAGAAGATCGTGAAAGCAACGGCGCTGAGCTTCAATTGCGTGGTCTGGTCCATGAAATGTCTCCGATGGCTGAAACCTGATGCCATCATGAGCGCCCTCGCCGCGCCGAACCGTGAGCTTCCTCACGCGGGCGATCCGTCAGCCGAACCTTGCCCGCGAGCGCTCCCTCGCCTTTTCGGCCTCGACCTCGCGGTCGCGCGCCGGTGCGCTGGTCTGCAGCGATGCCAGCAGCCGCCGCGCGCTGTCGGAGACTTCAGTGACGGCGCGGTTGAAGGCCTCGGCATTGGCCTGCGACGGCGAGTTGAAGCCGGACAGCTTGCGCACGAATTGCAGCGCCGAGGCGTGGATTTCCGTATGCGTCGCCGGCGGCTCGAAATTGAACAATGTCTTGATGTTGCGGCACATGGTTCCTCACTTACGCAAATTTCAACGGCAGCCCCGTGAGCCCCAAGGACGAACGGCCGGTGCAAAATCCGACATCCTGGCCTATTCTGTCACCCCTGTCGGTACCTGCAACCAGCGAGTTCCCGATGACCCACGTGACCTACAAGATCGTCGAGCATGACGGCGGCTGGGCCTATACCGTCAACGGCGCATTTTCAGAACCGTTTCCAAATCGCACCGCAGCGCTCGCTGCCGCACGGCGCGCCGCGGCGGAGCAACGGGTGCCGGGCCGCACCGAAATGATCGAATACGAAACCTCGGACGGCCGCTGGCATTCGGAAACCGCGGCCGGCAATGACCGGCCGGAAACCGAAGTGGAGGGCTAGGCGAAGGCGACGGAGGCGCCCGCGAGTACAGCAGCAACACCGCGGAGGATCGGATACGAAGCTGGCGCGTTTCGTTTTGCCCGCATGCCTGTCGATGCTGGAGAGCGGAACTGATGACGCGAAAACGCCGGGATGTTAGTCTGTTAAAAAGCCGACCGGAGGATACCTGTGACCGATTTTGCCGTCAGCGACCTTGCCACGATCTATCCTGCCCCGACGCCGCGCGTGATTGCGAAGGCGCGGCCGGAGATCGACGTTCACGCCAGGAAATTCATCGGCATGTCGCCGTTCTGCGTACTGGCCACGTCGGACTCCGACGGCAGCGTCGATGCATCGCCGCGCGGCGGCAATCCCGGCTTCATCCATGTCGGCGGTCCAAACCTGCTGCTGATGCCGGATCGTTCCGGCAACAACCGCATCGACAGCTTTCGCAACATCGTCGAGGGATCGGGCTTCGTGCACCTGATCTTTTTCGTGCCCGGGATCGACGAGACCCTGCGCGTCGGCGGCAAGGGCAACGTCACGGT
>DAIMKE010001397.1:0-1846 GCA_036721875.1 Bradyrhizobium sp.
AGCCGGTGCTGTTCGGCAAGATCGTCGACGTGCTCTCCGGCAAGCCGCAGACCGGGCCACTGGCGTCGAACTCGGCATGGCCGCTGCTCGGCGCCTGGGTGGCGTTCGGCCTGTTCACGATCCTGTGCAGCGCCGCCGTCGCGCTCAATGCCGACAAACTGGCGCACCGCCAGCGCCAGGCGGTGCTGACCGATTATTTCGAACACATCATGCAGCTGCCGCTGACCTTCCATACCGGCACTCATTCCGGCCGGCTGATGAAGGTGATGCTGAACGGCACCGACTCGCTGTGGCGGCTCTGGCTCGGATTCTTCCGCGAGCACTTTGCGGCGATCCTGTCGCTGGTCGTGCTGCTGCCGCTGGCGTTCTACATCAACTGGCGGCTCGCAGTCCTGCTGTTTGCGCTCTGCCTGATATTCACCGTGCTGACCACGCTGGTGGTGCGCAAGACCTACGGCATGCAGAGCGAGGTGGAGGCGCATTACAGCGATCTCTCCGCGCGTGCGTCCGATGCGCTAGGCAACGTAGCGCTGGTGCAGAGTTTCGTGCGGATCGACGCCGAAGTTCAGGGCCTGCGCTTCGTCGCCGACAAGCTGCTCGCGGTTCAGATGCCGGTGCTGGGGTGGTGGGCGCTGGTGACCATCATCACCCGCGCTTCGACCACCATCACCGTGCTCGCGATCTTCAGCGTCGGCATCTACCTTCACGGCCAGGGACTGACTACCGTCGGCGAGATCGTGATGTTCGTGAGCTTCGCGACCATGCTGATCCAGAAGCTCGAACAGGTGGTGAGCTTCATCAACAGCGTGTTCATGGAAGCGCCGCGCCTGCAGGAATTCTTCGACGTGCTCGATGCCGTGCCCGCGGTGCGCGACCGGCCGGGCGCCATGGATACCGGTCGGCTCTCCGGCCTCGTCGAGTTCAACAACGTCTCGTTTTCCTACGACGGCAAGCGGCCCGCGATCGAAGACCTTTCGTTCACCGCCCTGCCCGGCCAGACCATCGCGCTGGTCGGCCCGACCGGCGCCGGCAAATCGACCGCGATCGCGCTGCTGCACCGCGCCTTCGACCCGCAGTCCGGCATCATCAAGATCGACGGCATGGACATACGCGGCCTGACGCTGACCTCGCTGCGGCGGAACATCGGGGTGGTGTTCCAGGAAGCGCTGCTGTTCAACCGCTCGCTCGCCGACAATCTGCGCGTCGGCAAGCCGGACGCGACCGAAGAGGAAATGCGGATCGCGGCGGGCCGCGCCCAGGCGCTGGAGTTCATCGAGCGCAGCGACAAGAAATTCGAAACCCATGCCGGCGAGCGCGGCCGCATGCTTTCCGGCGGCGAGCGGCAACGGCTGTCGATCGCGCGCGCGTTGTTGAAGGACCCGCCGATCCTGATCCTCGACGAGGCGACCAGCGCGCTCGACGCCGTCACCGAAGCCAAGGTCAATGCCGCGCTCGACGAGGTCATGAAGGGCCGCACCACCTTCGTCATCGCACACCGCCTTTCGACCATCCGCAATGCCACGCGTATCCTGGTGTTCGACAACGGACGCGTGATCGAAAACGGAACCTTCGATGAACTGGTGGCGAAGGGCGGCCGGTTTGCCGAACTCGCGAAGGCCCAGTTCATGGTGCACGAGAATGCGCGAGCCGCCATCGAGGCCAAATAAGCTGACGGAACCGGCCTAAAACCTTCGGATATCATCGAAATTGCGTCCATTTCGTCCACGATTTGGTCCCGTGCCCCTGTTCTGAATCAGCAAGCCGGTATAGGTTTGCGCTGCCGCATTGCGACGGCACCGGAAACGCTTGAAACCCCACCGTTGAATCGACAGGACCTCCTTTTCGA
>DAIMKE010001398.1:0-1842 GCA_036721875.1 Bradyrhizobium sp.
CGGCTGTTGGGCCGCGGCGACAAGATCGTCGAAGTCGCCGATGCGCTGGAAATTTCATACAAGACCGTTGCCAACACCACATCCCTGCTCAAGCAGAAACTCGGCGCCAAGAATCATTCGGACCTGATCCGGATCGCCGTCGAGATGGGGCTGGGCTGAATTCCTCCGTGAACCGGCTGCTTCTCCAGATCGATGCCGGCTGAACCGGCCGCGCCTCGAGGGCGCGACCCGTTCGCCTCGCTGCATCCGCGTATCGCCCGGGCAATGGGTGACGAACGCGAATCCAGCGAATACTCCATCAATGACGATGACGGCGGTGATGCCCATGCTTGTGGTGGCCGCGGCCCCGGTACCATCCATGATGATGGCCGCGTCCCCTGTGCCATCCATGATGGTGGCCGCGCCCCCTGTGGAACTTGTGTCCGTGACCGTGGCCACGCCCGTGCTTGACCTCGATCAGGGAGCCGTCCTGAACGGACAGCGGAGCAATGGCTATCCGTGCGGAAGCAGAAGCGGTCATGGCAAGCGAAGCAACAAGCGCGGCGCAGATCAGAACGATACGTCTCATGCAGGATCCCTCTCAATCGCGTGATCGCGATGTCGGGCTCAATTTCCCGACGGACGGTTTTGTTCCGATGCGCTGAAAGCAAATCGTCGCAGTATTTCTTGAACTGGATTGCTGATTGATTCGGGTGAGTGCGATAACCCGCGCAGGGAACGATGTTGCTTCCCGGTCTCCCGGTCGTGTAGCAATAAAAGGGAAAAAGTGGCAATTTTGCCTTTTGTCTGATTTGCGGAGGTGGCATGGCCGAGCCGGATATCGTTGAGACCGCTTTTTCTCGGGCGTGGAGTGTTTACCGTCTGATCAACAAGAGCGTCGCAGATAATGACGCCCGCCGTTCGAGCCTGGAACGCTTCATCCGCCAGCGCTGGGAAGCGGGCGACAATGAAGCCGAGTTACTGGTCGTGGAGGGGCTCAAACATCTCAAGAAGCTGGAAGGCACCTCGGACGAATAGGGGGAACCACTCGTCTCTGCCCCCAGCTATCGGGAAAAAGTGGAACGATCCGCGCGCCGACGCTTTACTCGCCGCCCTTGGCGCGCGCGCCGCCGGGGGGCTCAGGAAGCGACGGTCTTGCGCTGCGAAAACGCCAGGAGACCTGCAGCGGCGAATGCCAGCAGGGCGGCAAGCTGGAAGGTCTGATGGAAAGCTTCCAGGAAGCCGTGACCTACGTTGAGGACTTCAAACACCATCAGCACGACGGAGGCTGCAGTCACCGTGCCGAACGTTCGCGTCAGCAGGACGAGGCTGCCCGCGACGCCGCGGTCCGCGAGCGGAAGCGCCGCCGTCACGATGTCCGAATAGGCAAGCTGGAACAGGCCGAGCCCGAGGCCCTGCACGAAAAGCCCCGTGATCCGCAGGATTGTCTGGGTTTGCTCCGTCCATGCGCCGATCAGCAGAAGGCCGGCGCCGATGGCGGCGGCGCCCGCTATCGCCAGCCGCTCGGCGGAAACGTAACGCCCGACGATGCGGCCGCCGATCGGCGCGGCTACTACCGCTCCGGCAGCGGCTGCGGCCAGGATGGCGCCGCTCTCGGTGAGCGAGTAGTCGGGCACGCGCGTCAACGCATACGGCACCAGCAGCCAGATCGAAAATGCCGCGAGGTTGACGAGTACGCTTACGAGATTGAGCAGCGCAAACGCCGGCTGCCTGAGAATACCAACAGCAATGATCGGACGCGCGGCGCGTGACTCGCGGAAGATGAAGGCGGTAAAGGCTGCGGCGGACACTAGAGCGTTAGCCCATCTGACTGAATCGTTGCGGATTCACAAATCAGCGTTT
>DAIMKE010001399.1:0-1837 GCA_036721875.1 Bradyrhizobium sp.
CCCCTGGCGCACCTGGCCGCGACCATCGAGGCCGGCGATGCCGAGATTGGCGGGGCCGCTCGACGCGGTTTCGATCAGGTAATTGTCGCCGGTCGCCTGCAGGCCCGCGGCATTGGGAAAGGTCGCGACCTGGATCTGGCCGATCTGCTGCGCCTCCGCCTGGCCGGGAACGACCGCCGACACGGTGCCGTCGCTGCCGACGGTGATGCTGGTGGTGCCTTCGGGAACCGTGATCCCGGGCGTCACCTGATAGCCTTCGCTGGTGACGAGCAGCCCCTGGGGCGAGCGCGCGAAATTGCCCGCGCGCGTGTAGCCGAGCTGCCCGCCGGGCAGCTGCACCTGGAAATAGCCGTCGCCGTCGAGCGCGAGGTCGAGCGAATTGCCCGTGGTCTGCAACGAACCTTGGGTGTTGATCCGCGCGGTCCCCTGAACCCGGACGCCGGTGCCCAGATTTAGGCCGACGGCATATTGGGTTTCCTGCGTGCTCGCCGAACCGGCGGCGGTCACGACCTGATAGGCGAGCGTTTCGAACGCCGCGCGGTCGCGCTTGAAGCCGGTCGTGTTGACGTTGGCCAGGTTGTTGGAGATCACGCGCATCCGCATGTCCTGGGCATCCAGGCCGGTGCGGGCGATGTGCATTGCGGCGTTGCTCATAACGTTATTCCTTCATCAACCCTGCACACGCATCAGCGACGCGGCGCTTTCGTCCATCTGCTTGGCTTCTTTCAGCAAATTCGCCTGAACCTCATAGGCGCGCTGGTTCTCGATCATGTCGACCAGCGCCTGGGTGAGGTTGACGTTCGACTGTTCGAGCGCGCCCACGCGCACCTTGGCGTCGAGATCGACCGGCAGCACCCCGCCGCCGCGGACATGCAGCTGGTTGTCCAGCCCCTTGACGGTGCGGCTGCCCTGATCGCTGACCAGCTTCAGCCGGTCGATGATCTGCGGCGCGGAACCGGGCTCGGCACCCACCGGCATGATCGACACCGTGCCGTCCTCCGCCACCGCGATCGACTGATAGGGCGGCAGCGTGATCGGGCCGTTATTGCCGATCATCGGCCGCCCTTCGCCATTCTCGAGCAGCCCCGACGCGCCGACCTTCAGGTCGCCGCGCCGCGTATAGGCCTCCGTGCCGTCGGCCGCCTGCACCGCGAACCAGTTGTCGGTCGCGATCGCCACGTCGAGCGGCTGGCCGGTCTCGACGATGGTCCCGGCGCGCCGGTCCATGTCGACGACTTCCTCGGCGTTGGGCGGTTTTCGAACTGCTGGCCCTTGAGCCCCAGCCGCTCGAACGACACCCGGTCGGAGCGATAGCCGACGGTCGAGGCGTTCGCGATGTTGTTCGCGATCGACGCCTGTGCCGACATCTTGCTCTTGAGACCCGACAGGGCCGTGTAGACCAGACCGTCCATATGCGTGCTCCGTCAGCCTTTCCGCGACGCGATCAGATGTTGAACATCGTCTGCGAGATCTCGTTCGACGTCTCGAGCGCCTTGGAGTTCGCCTGGAAATTGCGCTGCGCCGCGATCAGCGACACCAGCTCCTCGGTGATGTCGACGTTCGAGCCCTCGATGATGTTCGACATCAGGTTGCCCGCGCCGTCGCGTCCCGCCTCGCCCGCGATCGCCTCGCCCGACAGGCCCGTCGATGCCCAGTAGCTGTCGCCCAGCTGGCGCAGGCCGGCGGGATTGGCGAAATTGATGATCGCCACCTTGCCGAGCGCCTGGGTATCGCCGTTGGAGAAGGCCGCGGTCACGATGCCCTCGCTGTCGACCGACACCGATTCGAGCTTGCCGACCGCCACGCCGTCCTGCAGCCGGCTGTTGACCGTGAACGG
>DAIMKE010001400.1:0-1835 GCA_036721875.1 Bradyrhizobium sp.
ACTGGCTGCTCGAGCATCACGGCATCTATGTCCAGCCGATCAACTACCCGACCGTGCCCGTCGGCACCGAACGGCTGCGCCTCACCCCGTCGCCGGTCCACAGCGACGGCGACGTCGACAAGCTGGTTCGCGCGCTGAGCGAGATCTGGTCGCACTGCGAACTGGCACGCCGCGAAATGGCGGCCTGAAGGTGCGCGAGATCGCGTTGGACCCCTGAAAAGGGGTTCACGCGAAGGCGCGAAGGCGCGAAGTCTAGGTTCTCGCAGAGGCGCAGAGGGCGCGGAGAATATGTGCGTCGCCCCGGCGAAGGCCGGGGCCGTTGGGTGAACGGGCACCAGGCCGAGCCGCTTGGGACTAGGCCGTAGACTCATAAGCGCGAAGCCACAGCCGCATTGAGGCGAGCTGGACCATCGCGAGGAAGTTGGCAGCGAGCTTGTCGTAGCGGGTGGCAACGCGGCGGAAGTGTTTCAGCTTCGAGAAGAACCGCTCGATGAGGTTGCGCTCACGGTAGAGCCGCTTGCTGAAGCAGGGCTTCCAGCGCCGATTGCTCTTAGGCGGGATGTTGGGCGTCGCGCCCTGGTCCTGGATCAGGTCGCGGATGCGGTCGGCATCGTATGCCTTGTCCGCCAGCACGATGGTGCGTGGCCCGAGGTGGTCGAGCAGCCGGTCAGCGATCTGGCCGTCATGGGTCTGACCTGCCGCCAGGCCGAGCCGGATCGGGAGCCCCTGCGCATCGACGACGACGTGGATCTTGGTCGTGAGCCCGCCGCGCGATCGACCGGGACAGTGATCTGCACCCCCATTTTTGCCGTCGCGGCCTGCTGGTGGGCGCGAACGGAGGTGCTGTCGATCATCTGGATGTCGCCTTCGTGGGCGGCGGTGATGGCGTCCATCAGTCGGTCCCATACGCCCGCCTTCCGCCAGCGAACGAAGCGATTGTAGCAGGTGGTGCGCGGGCCATAGCGCTCCGGCAGATCGCGCCACGGTGCCCCCGATCGCAGCACCCAGAAGATGCCGTTCAGCACGCGACGATCGTCAACGCGCGGAACGCCTCTCGGCTTGTTGGGCAGCAGCGGCTCGATCACGCGCCACTCGAAGTCGGTCAGATCATATCGGCTAATGCCGAGCTTGAATCACGGCAAGCGGTGTTAGGGAAGGATGGAGTTTACATTTGCCAGCGCTGTATCTCGCGATACCGACGAACCAAGTTGAACGGGAGCAACGTCAGCCACGCCCAGGGTGGCAGTAGAATGAGCGTAAACACCGCGGCAAAGCCGAGAGACATCGGCAGATCGAATGAGCGCATGTCTACTGCTGTCATGCCCGTAGCCCAGAGAACAAGTATGACGGGAGCCGCCGACCAGATGCCGATCAGAGTGAAACGCCACCGCGAGCGCGGCAGAAGGCCGAGCCCAGCCCCAACCACTATCGCCACAACTGCTAAAGCGGCTAGCGTCGTTGTGCTCAGGCCATCCCACATGGCACTAGACTAGCCCTGGCTCGCCGCGCTGACAATCCGCACTCGAACGCTTATGGGTTCACGACCTAGCGTATAAATGGATAGCGGCCCTGGCCTGCGCCGGGGCGACGAAGATGGCCTCCGCGCCCTCCGCGTCTCTGCGTGAAAACAACCTTTACTTCGCGCCTTCGCGCCTTCGCGTGATTCAAGACCCCGTCGAAACCGGCGTCACTCCGCCAGATGCGCCCGCAATCGACGCGCCGACCACCATACGAACAGCATGACGATCGGGACCAGCCCCGCCATCACTAGCGGCTTCGTCTTCTCGCCCGTCAGCGGATAGATGACATAGGCGAGCAGCGCGATCAGGTAATAG
>DAIMKE010001401.1:0-1835 GCA_036721875.1 Bradyrhizobium sp.
CAGCAACGTCGTGGAGCTTCGAAAGGAGCAGCTCTCGCTGCGCATCGCCCGCAAGGGCCGCTCCTTCATGGCCAAAGTGATCTGGTGGCGCGACAATTTCGTCGGCGTCGCCTTCCGCGCCGAGAGCCCCGCTGAGCCCGTCTCCGACCTCGAAGAGCGGCTGCGCAAAAGCGAGATCAAGAAGCGCCAGCTCCAGCGCAAGATCGACGACCTGCTCGGCCACCGCTAGGGGGCCCTGCCCTCCCGGGAGCGTCCGTTGGACATGAGAAAAAAGGCCGGCTTTAGAGCCGGCCTTTTCGTATCTCTCGACGATCGATCCGCAGATCAGACCTTGACCAGCGGCCCCTTGGAGGCCGGGCCCTTGGACCCGCCTCCGCCGCCGCCGTTGGGGCCGGATTTCGGCTTCCGAGGCGTGGTGCGCTTGCGCGCGCCGGGCAGCTTTTCCGGCTTCGGCGTGACCGGGCCTTCGACGAACTCGAAGCCGATCTTGTTCCTGCCCTCGGTGCTGGCCTCGTCCGGAACCAGCACGACGCGGACATGGCCACCGCCCTTGAGGTGACCGAACAGCACTTCATCCGCCAGCGGCTTCTTGATGTGCTCCTGGATGATGCGCGACATCGGCCGCGCGCCCATCTGCTCGTCATAGCCATGCTCGATCAGCCAGGCCTTGGCGGGCTCCGACAGCTCGATGGTGACGTCGCTGTCGGCCAACTGCGCCTCGAGTTGCAGCACGAACTTCTCCACCACCATGCCGATGACATCGGCGTTGAGGTGGGCGAACGAGACGACCGCATCCAGCCGGTTGCGGAATTCAGGCGCGAACTGGCGGTTGATCGCTTCGTGGTCATCGCCTTCCCGCTTGTTGCGCGTGAAGCCGAAGGCCTGGCGCGCAAGATCAGCGGCGCCCGCGTTCGTGGTCATGATCAGGATCACGTTGCGGAAATTGACCTGCTTGCCGTTGTGGTCGGTGAGCCGGCCGTGATCCATGATCTGCAGCAGCACGTTGTAGAGATCCGGATGCGCCTTCTCGATTTCGTCGAGCAGCACCACGCAATGCGGATGCTGGTCCACGCCGTCGGTCAACAGGCCGCCCTGGTCGAAGCCGACATAGCCGGGAGGCGCGCCGATCAGGCGCGACACGGTGTGCCGCTCCATGTATTCGGACATGTCGAACCGTATCAGCTCGACGCCAAGCGAGGCCGCGAGCTGCTTCGCCACTTCGGTCTTGCCGACGCCGGTTGGGCCGGAGAACAAATAGGAGCCGATCGGCTTTTCCGGCTCGCGCAGGCCGGCGCGCGCCAGCTTGATCGATGCCGACAGTGCCTCGATCGCCTTGTCCTGGCCGAACACCACGCGCTTGAGCGTCTGCTCGAGATGCTTGAGCACTTCGGCATCGTCCTTCGACACGCTCTTGGGCGGAATCCGCGCCATCGAAGCGATCGTGGTCTCGATCTCCTTGATGCCGATGGTCTTCTTGCGCTTGTTTTCGGCGACCAGCATCTGCGCCGCGCCCGACTCGTCGATCACGTCGATCGCCTTGTCCGGCAGCTTGCGGTCGTGGATGTAGCGCGACGACAACTGCACCGCCGCCTCGATCGCCTCGTTGGTGTATTTCAGCCTGTGGTAATCCTCGAAATAGGGTTTCAGGCCCTTGAGGATCGCAATCGCGTCTTCGACCGTCGGCTCGTTGACGTCGATCTTCTGGAACCGGCGCACCAATGCGCGGTCCTTTTCGAAATGCTGACGGTATTCCTTGTAGGTGGTCGAGCCCATGCAGCGGATCGTGCCCGAGGCCAGCGCCGGCTTGAGCAGGTTCGAGGCATCCATCGCCCCGC
>DAIMKE010001402.1:0-1833 GCA_036721875.1 Bradyrhizobium sp.
CCCCCAATATCTGTGAGGGCTTTAATAGCCGGTCATTTCCAGATATCCTAATCCGGCATGGCTGCCGGCAAAGCTGATCGGACCTTCCCAATAGGGAATGCTCGTCCCCATCCAGCTTTTGGCGTTGAGCGGTGCGCAATCGATCGCGAGAGCGAGTTTCGGAACGGCGATGCGCCAGGCGGTCGGAATTTTCCTCCCCTCGATCTCGGTGAAGGCCAGTGGCGTCATGGCGATGTCGGCGGTGGCGAGCAGTTCGGTCTTGCCGTCGGGCGCGATCCATTTGCCCGAACTGTAGTGCTGGCCGTCGGCCTGACGCATCCGGTACAGCATCAGCTTGTCGCCGCTCTTCAGGTGCAGCGAAAGCCAGTCCCATCCGCTTTGATCCGACGCCAGCGGCTGACTGCTCCACTCGCGGTCGAGCCAGGCTTGTCCGGTGACATCGACCGGCTTGTCGTCGATGACGATGCTGCCCTTCGCCGCATAGTGCGGCTGGCTGTAATAGTACGAGGCCTGCTCGCGCAGAGATTTCCGGCTGTAGCCGCCGTCGCCTTGCAGCACCAGCGGACGGTCCGCATCGAGGCGCAGCGCGTAGCTGAAATCGGGACCTGACGCGCTCAGCTTGAGCGGCGCGACGTTGGTGTCGTGCATCGCGTCGAGCGCGCGCATCTCCCAATTGTCGATCCAGGCGTGAAACGGCGCGGCCTCGACGCCGGCCTGGCCGACGCCGCCGCGTGCGAAGGCCTGGCTGACGCGATGTGTATCGGCCCGCGTCACCCGCCGCATGTCCCATCCATATCTGCTGGTTGGCCCAGCCTTCCTGCGGCGGCCCGGCGGCGATGGCCTGACGAAACAGCGTCCACTGCGCGCCATAGGCTGTCCCGTTACTGTCGGCGAGATTGGCGGTCACGTACCACCACTCTATGCGAAATTCAGGATGCGGGCCGTGGTCGACCGGAAATGCAAACGCCCTGCCGGGAACGACGGCCGCAAACCCGTCGGCGCTTTCCCCGAGCCCGGCGAAGCCTTGCGCAAAAGTCTTGCCGCCGAGGCCCGTGAGGATCACGCCGCCGACGAAGCCGCGGCGCGTAAGGGGCGCGCTAGCGTTCATTGGCAAACACCCTGATCAGGCTCGCCGGCTGCATGCGCGCCAGTCTGATGACGGGCAGTGCCGCCGCTGCGAACGCAGCGGCCATCGCGACGCCGACGAGCCATAGCAGTTGCGTCGGGAAGACGTGAAACGGCAGCCGCCAGCCGAACGCCTTGACGTTGACGATCGCGAGCAGGCACCACGCCACCAGCAATCCCAGCGGAAGCGCCAGCATGGTGGTGATCAGCGCCACCGACATCGTCTTCAGCAGTTCGATTGCAGCGAGCCGCCGCCGCGTGATGCCGATCGCCCACAGCGGCGCCAGTTGCGGCAGCCGCGAATTGGCCAGGGTCAGCAGGCTGGTCAGCAGCGCGGCGCCGGCGACGCCGAGCGTGAAGGCGTTCAGCGCCGCGGTCACCGCAAAGGTGCGGTTGAAGATCCGGGTCGATTCCGCCTTCATCGTCGCCTGATCGGCGACGCTGCGATCGTCGAGCCCGAACTTTTCCTGCAGCGCAGAGATCAGCGCGGGAATTTTGGGAGGCGCGACCCGCAATCCCATGCGTGTCAGCGGCACCTCCGGAAAGCGCCGCGTCAGCGCCGCGAAATTGACCGTGATCGCGCCCTTCGGATTGCCGTAATCTGCATAGATGCCGACCACCCGGAGCGGCCAGTTCCCGCCCGGCGCGGGAACGTCGATCTGGTCGCCAACCCCGAGTTTCAGGCGTCGCGCGAGTTGTTCGCTGACG
>DAIMKE010001403.1:0-1827 GCA_036721875.1 Bradyrhizobium sp.
GTTCGTCACCTCCGAGCTTGCCGACTTCGTGAAAGTGGGCGGTCTTGGCGAGGTCTCTGCCGCCCTGCCCCGTGCGCTCCGAGGCCAGTGCGATATCCGAGTCCTGATCCCCGGCTATCGCGAAGTTGTCAGCCAGATTGGGCACCTCGAAATAGTCGGCCGTCTGCCATCTCGCGCCGCCATCCCAGCCTGCGATCTCGGCCGATGCCGAACGGCCGATGGTCTGACGGTCTACATCCTGCTGAGCGCTCAGCTCTTTGAGCGAGATGGTACACCTTACGCAGATGCAACAGGCAAAGACTGGGCGGACAATGATCTTCGTTTCGCGCGGCTCGGTCTTGCCGCCGCACAGATGGCTTCGGGACCAGGGGATCCAGGCTGGGTGCCGGATCTGCTGCACCTCAACGACTGGACCTCAGCGCTTGCGCCAGCCTATCTTCAGTGGAGCGGTCGACCCACGCCGAGCGTGTTGACCATCCACAACCTGGCGCATCGCGGTCTGTTTGCACAGCATCACCTGGATCGGCTCGGTATTCCGCACGGCGCATTCGATATCAACGGGGTCGAGTTCCACGGCGATATCTCATTCCTCAAAGCGGGAATTTTCTATGCGTCGCACGTCACCACGGTGAGCTCGACCTATGCGCGGGAAATCGTCACGCCCGAGCACGGCTGCGGCTTGCATGGCTTGCTAAAAGGACGATCCGACCAGGGAAGTCTCACCGGGATCGTCAACGGCATCGACGAAAGCTGGGACCCACTCACCGATCAACATCTGGCGCAACCATTCAGCACGGAAGATTGGAAAGGGAAGGAGGTCAATGCGCAGGCCTTGAGAAAGGCGTTCGGTTTGGCGGTCTCGCGCGGCCCCCTATTTGCCATCGTCTCGCGCCTGGTTCACCAGAAAGGTCTGGATATCGCACTGGACGCGATCGAAACCATCGTGCGGCAAGGCGGCCAAATCGTCGTGACCGGCAAGGGCGAAAGCGAACTGGAGCGATCGCTCTGCCAGATGGCCAACCACTATCCGGGCAAGCTCGGCGTCAAGATCGGTTACGAGGAAGGGACGGCACGCCAGATGCTGGCGGGAAGCGACTTTCTGCTGATGCCGTCGCGCTTCGAGCCATGCGGGCTGACCCAGATGTACGCGCAGCGCTTCGGGTCGCTTCCCGTTGCACACCGCACCGGCGGGCTTGCGGACACAATCCAGGACGGCGTCACAGGCGTCCTTTTCGGCGACTGCTCGCTTGGCGCTTTCTTGCGAGCAATCTACCGCTCCTTGGACATCTATCATTCACCCCGGCGGCTTGAGGCGATGCGCAAGGCGGCGATGGCGCGCCCCTGCGGCTGGAATGATGCCGCGGCAGATTATACGGGCGTCTATTCCTCGACGTTGAAAGCGGCCTAAAGCGGCTCGCTCGCGACACTGATGAAGAAAACAAGTAGATCATAGACGTGATCGTCAGTCGGCCGGGCGGGAATGTCCGATATTTTGTGTAAGAGGCCTCTGTGAAGGTTGAAGCGCAGTGGTTTCTTGATCAGCCGGACATCGTCGTCGATCCCATGGTGGCTAACAGTGGCCGGGCAGCAAGCTCTGTCAAGGCCGTAGCCGCCGAAGGCGGGGGCCGCAGGCCCGCCTTTACAGAGCTTGCTGATCGGCCAAACTCGGGCCACCGGATAGGACGGCTGATCGACGCCTTGGTCATCGCGCTGATCCCGGAAAACGCGAGCCGAACTGAATGGCGAACTGGCCCATGGCGGCGGTCCACTCAACGCCTCGCCGCCACCTCAATCCGGCGTTCTTGATGGCGAGATAAAGCAGCTTCA
>DAIMKE010001404.1:0-1823 GCA_036721875.1 Bradyrhizobium sp.
CCGTTTGAACGCGCCCGTCGCTGGGCCGTCGGGAGAGTGCCATGACTGAACGTATTCAGGAATTCCTGCGCAACCGCCGCAGCGAGGGCCAGGACACCGAGCCGTGCCTCGTCGTCGACCTCGAAGTCGTGCGCGACAACTACCAGACCTTCGCGAAGGCGTTGCCGGACAGCCGCGTGTTCTACGCGGTGAAGGCGAACCCGGCGCCCGAAGTGCTGTCGCTGCTGGCCTCGATGGGCTCGTGCTTCGACACGGCGACCGTCGCCGAGATCGAAATGGCGCTGGCCGCCGGTGCGACGCCGGACCGCATCTCCTCTGGCAACACGATCAAGAAGGAGCGCGATATCGCGCGCGCCTTCGCGCTCGGCATTCGCCTGTTCGCAGTCGATTGCGCCGCCGAAGTCGAAAAGATCGCCCGTGCCGCCCCCGGCGCCAAGGTGTTCTGCCGCATTCTCTACGATTGCGCAGGCGCCGAGTGGCCGCTGTCGCGCAAGTTCGGCTGCGATCCGGAGATGGCGG
This sequence comes from Bradyrhizobium sp., assembly GCA_036721875.1. GTDB lineage: Bacteria > Pseudomonadota > Alphaproteobacteria > Rhizobiales > Xanthobacteraceae > Bradyrhizobium. Next base: position 520 of record DAIMKE010001404.1, read on the forward strand.
TGGAGGTGCTCGACCTCGCCAAGCGTCTGGGCCTGGAGCCGTGCGGCATTTCGTTCCATGTCGGCTCGCAGCAGCGCAAGGTGAAGGCGTGGGATCGTGCCCTGTCGATGGCCTCGACGGTGTTCCGTGACTGCGCCGAGCGGGGGATCAGCCTGTCCATGGTCAACATGGGCGGCGGCTTCCCGACCAGGTACCTCAAGGACGTTCCTCCGGTCGTGCAGTACGGCCGGTCGATCTTCCGTGCGCTGCGCAAGCATTTCGGCAACCAGATCCCGGAAACGATCATCGAGCCGGGCCGCGGCATGGTCGGAAATGCCGGCGTCATCGAGACCGAAGTCGTCCTGATCTCCAGGAAGAGCGACGAGGACGAGGTGCGCTGGGTGTATCTCGACATCGGCAAGTTCGGCGGTCTCGCCGAGACGATGGACGAGTCGATCCGCTACGCCATCCGCACTCCGCATGACGGTGCGGACATGACGCCGTGCGTGCTCGCAGGTCCGACCTGCGATAGCGCCGACGTGCTGTACGAGAAGATGCCGTACCCGCTTCCGGTAACGCTCGAGATCGGCGACAAGCTGCTGATCGAAGGCACCGGCGCGTATACGTCGACCTACTCGTCGGTGGCGTTCAACGGCATTCCGCCGCTGCGGACCTACCACATCTGAGCAGCCTCGTTTGAGGCTCGAATAACGGGAGCCGGTTCGCCGGCTCCCTCCCCTTTCCCATGCGAATTCAAGACAACGCTTTGCGCGGCAGCTTGCCGTTGCGAGCGGGGACTGACGTGCCATGACTGCTTTGCGGAAAGCCACCACCGTTGCCCTCCTCTCCGATGCCGCTCCGTTCGCGATCCGTGCGGAACGAGCCTCGGACGTCGCTGCGCGCGAAGCGCTGCTGGATGCCTGCTTTGGCGCAAGCCGCCATACGCGCACCTGCCAGCGCCTGCGCGACGGACGCGCGCCCGCCCAAGGCCTCGCCTTGTCGGCCGTGCGCCAGGGCCGGCCCGTGGGCACCGTGCGGTTGTGGCACGTCAGCGCCGGGGGCGTCCCGGCGCTCATGCTCGGCCCGCTGGCGGTTGAGGAATCCTCCCGCCAATTCGGCGTCGGGGCCGCGCTGATGGACCACGCACTCGCGGCGGCGAAGGCGCGAGGCCATCGCGCGGTCATCCTGCTCGGCGACGCGCCCTATTACGCCCGCTTTGGCTTCTCCGGCGCGAAGACCGGCGAATTGTCGCTGCCCGGCCCGTTCGAGCGCAACCGGCTGCTCGGCCTCGAGCTTTGCGAGGGCGCGCTCGACGGCGCCTGGGG
>DAIMKE010001405.1:0-1821 GCA_036721875.1 Bradyrhizobium sp.
CCGAAGCGGCAGTCGGAGACGCTTCCGCAATAAGATCTCGATCGCGACTCGCGCCAACGGATTGCCTTTACGGCTTTGCAAGCGGCAAACTCCCCTTGCCCGCGAGAATCTCCTGCACCCACGTGTTGGGCACACCTGACTCATCATTGAGCATCAGGGCGGGATGGATTTGCGTCGGCGCCCGACCGCCTTTGACCGCGCGTACCAGGATGCGGTTGGCCGGCCCGCTGGCATCGCCATGAACGGGCAGGATCTCCACGCTCCCGAAACCGTGATCGAGCGCGGCCAGCACCTCGGCGAGGCCGTCGGCGCGCCAGATCAGCGTTAGCGCGCCCTTCGATTTGAGGATGCGCCGCGCCGCATGCACCCAGTTCGCCAGCGTCGTCGCCGTCGCCACATGCGCGACGCCGCGCGCCTTGTCCGGCGACGTTCGATGCCGCGCGGGATCGTTGAACGGCGGATTCATCAGCACGGTGTCGACGCTGTCGGGACCAAGCCCGGCAACTGCAAAGCTTGCCGCGTCGGCCTCGACATCGAGCACGATGATGTCGGCCGCTATTGCGTTCGAGGTTGCATTGGCGCGCGCAAGCTCCGCCAGCACCGGATCGAGCTCGACCAGAACCAGATCGATGCCGGCGATGCGCCGGGCCACGGCAAGGCCCGCAACACCGACGCCGGCGCCGAGATCCGCCACGCGATCTCCCGAGCGCGCCGATGTCGCGGCCGCCAGCAACACGGCATCGTGACCGGCGCGATGTCCCGACTTCAGTTGCCGCAGACGCAATTGCCCGCCGAGAAACGCATCCTCGGTGAGTTCGAGGGCCGAATCACTCATCGGGCCGCAATTCATGGCCGAGGCCGGCATCGGTCAGAAGCTGCCGCGCCTCGCGGTTGTCGTCATCATGGACCAGGATACGGCGCGGCAGCACGCCGAGCGATCCCTCGATCACGCTCATGTTCTGGTCCAGCACCAGATGATGGATATTGGCGCCGTCGAGCAGCGCGCCAACCGCGGAAACCAGCACGATATCGTTGGTCCGAACCAATTCCCGCAATTGACGCGCTCCTGTTTCGCCTCGCTGTGCGGGCTGGACCAACTCGGTTCGAATTGAGTCACAACCGAAGCTCAACGTCTTGGTTTTGACGCCTTTTCCCAAACACCAGCCGGTACTCAGCCGGCTCGAAAACGCTGCCGGCGGCACCTGTCAACCACTACCTGCCCTTGCCGCCCCAGCCGGCACTTTCTATTGTAGATCAGGATAGTGCGAATTGGCCAAAAGTGGAGACCTGCGTGGCGGTTATTGTACCTTTCGAGAGCCCGAACGCTTCGATCGATGCATTGGTCGGGCTCGTCGCGGCCGATATGGAACGGGTCAACGCCACGATCCTGTCGCGGACGGGGTCGGAAGTCACCATGATTCCCGAGGTCGCCAATCATTTGATCTCCTCCGGTGGCAAGCGCCTCCGCCCGATGCTGACGCTCGCGATGGCCAGCCTCACCGGCTATTCAGGCGACGGCCATATCAAGCTCGCGGCCTCCGTGGAGTTCATGCACACCGCAACGCTGCTGCATGACGACGTGGTCGACGAAAGCGAACTGCGGCGCGGCAAGCTGTCGGCGCGAATGCTGTGGGGCAACGAGGCCAGCGTGCTGGTCGGCGATTTCCTGCTCGGCCAGGCGTTTCGCATGATGGTGGAAGTCGGCTCGCTGCGGGCGCTCGATATTCTCTCCTCGGCTGCGGCCACCATCGCCGAAGGCGAGGTGATGCAGCTCGCCGCCGCCAAGAACACCGCGACCACCGAGGACGAATATCTCGCCGT
>DAIMKE010001406.1:0-1816 GCA_036721875.1 Bradyrhizobium sp.
CGCTGCACGTCCTTGATGTGCTCGCCTATGCCGATCTTCGCGCCGGTCTTCGCCTTGATGAAAGGCGCGCCCGAGAGATGGTCGGCATGAGCATGGGTCTCCAGAACCCATTCGATGGTGTTGCCCGCTCGTTCGGCGGCTGCCAGCATCGCCTCGACAGAGCGCGTATCCACCTCACCGGAATTGTGGTCGTAGTCGAACACCGGATCGATGATCGCGGCCTTTTTGGTCGCCGGATCGGCGACCAGGTAGCTCACCGTGTTGGTCGGCTCGTCGAAGAACGATCGGATCATTGGTGGTGACATTCTGGAACTCCCTGATGCCATTGTTCGGTTGGTCTTGACGGATATATTAGCAATATCTAATTCAGCAATGACTGAAATAATGGGAACAGGGCGGTGGCCTCAGCAACGTTCGATCCGGAAACTTTCGAAAAGCAGGCGGTTGAGGTTGCCTCCATCCTGCGCGCTCTCGCCAATGAGCGTCGGCTGATGATCCTGTGCAGGCTCTTTGAATGCGGGGAGGACAGCGTGAGTTCCCTCGCCGAGGCCGTCGGCCTTTCGCAATCGGCGTTCTCGCAGCATCTCGCGAAGATGCGCGACGAGGGTCTCGTCACTTTCCGGCGGGAAAGCCAGACGCTCTGGTATCGCATCGCCGATCCGCGCATCGAGCAGCTCTTTGCCACGCTGCACAAGCTGTTTTGCACGCCCGTCAAAGCCAAGAGCAGATAAGCCAAGAAGGAACTAGGAATGTCGCTACCGACTATCAACCCGACGGACGCCCGCCGTCTACTCGACGAGGGCACCACCCTCATCGATATCCGCGAAGCAGACGAGCACGCGCGCGAGATAATTCCGGGGGCGCGAAACCTGCCATTGTCGAAACTCGACGAAGCCGATGTCGGGGGGCATCGCAAGCCGATCATCTTTCATTGCAAGAGCGGCGCCCGTACCCAAGCCAATGCGCCCCGGCTCGTCGCAACACTCGATGCCGCTTGCGAGGCCTTCGTCGTTGATGGCGGGCTCGACGCTTGGCGCAAGGCTGGTCTGCCGGTTGTGACCGACCGACGGCTGCCGATCGAGCTTCAGCGGCAGGTGCAGATCGGGGCCGGAAGTCTCGTCTTCGCTGGCACGCTGCTCGGCCTTTTGGCCTCGCCTTGGTTCTTCGCCGTGCCGGCTTTGGTGGGTGCCGGACTGATGACGGCCGGGCTCACAGGCTTTTGCGGCATGGCCCGCATCCTCATGCGGGCGCCTTGGAACCGCGAAGTTTACGGCGCGCCGGCGCGAGCCGCATGAAGGAGGAGTTGTCGCCATGCTGTCCCTGACCCAAGGCGCGCTCGGTCTGGCCTCCGGCTCGCTGGTAGGCTTCTCGCTGGGCCTGGTAGGAGGCGGCGGTTCCATTCTGGCGGTTCCGCTGCTGATCTATCTGGTTGGGGTAGCGGATCCTCATGTCGCGATCGGGACGAGCGCGATCGCCGTCGCGGCAAACGCTGCCGCCAACCTGGCGAATCACGTCCGCGCCGGTAACGTGAAGTGGCGCTGCGCCTCGGTGTTCGCGCTTGCAGGCATAGCTGGCGCCTTTCTCGGCTCCACTCTCGGCAAGATCATCGATGGCCAGAAGCTGCTCGCACTTTTCGCCATCGTCATGTTGGTGGTGGGCGCGCTAATGATGAAAGGCCGCTCTGGCGAGGGCGAGCCGTCGGTGAGGCTCAATCGCGAAAATCTGCCGAAGCTTGTGGCCTTCGGCCTCGTCACGGGATCCTTATCCGGCTTCTTCGGGATCGGCGGCGGCTTTCTGATCGTGCCCGCCCTGATCG
>DAIMKE010001407.1:0-1814 GCA_036721875.1 Bradyrhizobium sp.
GTGGCGGGCCAGGTAGTCCTTGATCGCCGGGCTGTCGCCGCTCCAGCCGCCGATGCCCATCACGCCTTCGGTGTTCTTGCCGAACTTCGCGCGATAGAGCGGGAAAGCCGTACCGACGCCGGTGTAGAACACTTTCGGATTGAAGCCCGTGATGCGGGCCTGCTCGGTCAGCGCCAGCGTATCCGGCGGGTAGCTGAAGGCGATGAAGACGTCGGGGTTGAGCGCCTTGATCTCGTTGACGATCGGCGCGAGATCCTGCGTGCCGATCGGGTAGCTCTTGTCGTAGGCGAGCTTGAACTTGGCGTTGGTGAGCGCCGGCCGCGCCGCGCTCGACAGATCGATGCCGAAACCGTCGGCGATGCTGACCATCGCGACCGTGTCGCCGATCTTCTTTTCATCACGCAGTTTGCTCAGCAGTTCGACCAGCGTCTTGGCGGCATCGGCGCTGGTGCCGAGCAGCCAGAAACTGTTGGGCCAGCGTTTTGCCAGTTCCGGCGCGCGATCGGTGACGGCCGTTGCAGCCAGGTGCGGATAGCCTTCGCGGTTGAGCGTCGGGCCGACTGCCAGGTTGAGACCGGTGCCCCATGGCGGCAGGATGAAATCGACCTTGTCCTGGTTGATCAGCCGCTCCAGTGCGCGCACGGCCTCTTCGGCGTTGGAGCGGTCGTCGTATTGCACGACCTCGATCGGGACGCGCTTGTCGCCGAGCTTGATGCCGCCGGCGGCGTTCACTTCCTTTACCCACAAGTCGTAGTTGGGGATCGTGGTGACGGCTGCGCCGCCGGTGTTCGGGCCGGTGCGCGAGATCGCGTAGCCGATCTTGATCGAGCTTTGCGCTTCGGCAATGGCGGAAAGGCCGAGGGTGGCGGCGCAGGTGGCGGCTACCAGCAGCGCGGCGCGCCGCGTCAGAAATGTCGTCATGTTTTCCTCCCGGATGTGCTTGGACCGGCGCCATTGGCTGGCGCTCATGATTGCCTGACGTTAGAGGAGGTCACGGGAGGCTTGGAATTGGACGTGACCGGGTAAGTATTGTACTTTTCTGGCAATCGGGCCTGTTCGCGGGCGGCGGATTGTCTCAGGAGGCGGCGGGATGGCGGCATCGCTGGCGTTGAATGGATTGCCGGTCGGTGTCGCGCTCGCAGTCCGTGCAGAGCCGTTTTCGGCCGCGCTGGCGTCGCGATCATGGTCGATCCGCCAGAAGGCCCAGCGTCGGGCCCACCTGTTGCTGCTGCAGTCGGATCGCGGCCGGGCGTCATGGCAGGGGACGGAGATCGCGCTCGCGGCGCCGACGCTGCTCTGGCTGCCGGGGAACGTCGATGCCGCGGTGGAAGTGAGTGCCGGCGCGCAGGGCTTCCTGCTTTCGATGGATGACGACTTCCTGATCAAGATCGTCGCCGGCAATGCCGAGGCGCTGAATTTGCGCCGGACCACCGAACGGGTGGCGCTGATCGACGGCGAGGCGCTTGCGCCGCACCTCGATGCCATCGCCCAATCAAGCCGCGCCATCGCGGCGGAGCTGCGCAGCCCCGGCTACGGCGGCGCGACGCTGATCTCCTCGCATCTGCTGCTGCTGTGCCTGCAACTCTGGCGGCTCAGCGCGTCCCACGACGAGCGAGACGAGATGGCGGCGCGCGGCGGTCCGGCGCTGGTCGGGAATTTCCTGCAGATGGTCGAACTGCACTACCGCGACGGCTGGCCGGTGGCGCGCTATGCGGCTGCCCTCGGCGTCACCTCCGACAAGCTGCACGCGCACTGCCAGCGCGAAAAGAACTGCGGCCCGCGCGCCATCATCCACGAGCGCCTGCTCCGCGAAG
>DAIMKE010001408.1:0-1808 GCA_036721875.1 Bradyrhizobium sp.
ACATTGCTCGCCGGGTGAAACCTGTCGCCATCCTCGTAACCCCAGCCGAGCCGCGCGGCGAGGCGTTCGGAAATGGTGCTCTTGCCGGAGCCCGAGACGCCCATCACCACCAGCGTACATGGCGTCTGACTACCCACAAAAATTCTCCGGAAGCGCCGCCTCGTCGGCCAGCCAGATCGTCTCCCCGATCGATCGTGCGCGATTGGCGGGCAGCTTCTCGCCTGCGAGCAGCCGCGTCAAGATCGCGCGCTTCTCTGCGCCCGCCACCTCGAACAGCATCTCGCGGCACGAGGCTAGGGTGGGCAGCGTGAGGGTGACCCGCGGCACGAAAGGTTCGACATTCGCTTTGGGCACGCCGACGGCCCAGCGTGTGGTTTCGTCCAGTGTCGCATCGCCGGGAAACAGCGAGGCGGTATGGCCGTCGGGGCCGACACCCATCAGCACCAGATCGAACAGGGGACGGGTGGGATCGAGCGCCTCCGCGCCGTAGAACGATTTCAGTTCCTGCTCGTAGAGTGCCGCGCTCCGGTCGGGATCGGCCGGGTCGGCGGTCGCGGTCGGAATCGGATGAATATGGTCCGACGGCGCGTATCGATCCAGAAAGATCGCGCGCGCCATGGCCATGTTGTTGAGCGGATCGGTGGCCGGCACGAACCGCTCGTCGCCGATGAACCAGTGCACGCGCTGCCAGGGGATTCTCCCTCGATATTCCTCGCTGGCAAGCAATCGATAAAGCTGCTTCGGGCTAGATCCGCCGGTCAGGCAAACCGCTACCCGGCCGCTGTTCTCAGCGATTCGTGCGAGCACGCGCCCAGCGGCAACCGTGGCCATTTCAGAAGGATCGGCAACGGCAATCACACGGCGCCTGTCGTCACTCGCCATGGTCTATCCGAGTTTGCGCCAGCTTCGGCCGTCGCGGGTCAAAAGTTCGTTGGCTTCTTCCGGCCCTTCGCTGCCGGCCTTGTAGGTCTTCAGCCCCTCGGCGCCCGCCTTCTGCCAGGCATCGATGAACGGCTGGACGGCCTTCCAGCCGGCCTCGACGCTGTCGGCGCGCTGGAACAGGATGTTGTCGCCGATCATGCAGTCATAGATCAGCGTCTCGTATCCCGTCGACGGCTCGGCCTTGAAATAATCCTTGTAACGGAACTTCATCTCGACGCCGTCGATCTGGATCGTGGGGCCGGGCACCTTGGTGTTGAACTGCAGCGCGATGCCTTCGTTCGGTGCCACGCCGATCACGAGGTAATTCTGCGCCAGTTCTTCCACCGGTGTGCAGTTGAACATCGCGAACGGCGCCTGCTTGAACTTGATCGCGACTTCGGTGCGCTTGACGCCGAGCGCCTTGCCCGTGCGCAGATAGAAAGGAACGCCGGCCCAGCGCCAATTGTCGATGATCAGCTTCAGCGCCACATAGGTCTCGGTGGTGCTGTCGGGCACGACATCCTCGATCGCACGGTAGTCGGCGATATCCTTGTCGCCGATCTTGCCGCCGAGATATTGCCCCCGCACGGAATTGCGCAGCGCCTCGATCTCGCTCTGCGGCTGGATCGCGGCGAGCACGTCGGCCTTTTCCGCACGCACCGAATGCGCGTCGAACCGGATCGGCGGCTCCATCGCGACCAGCGACAGCAGTTGAAACAGATGGTTCGGCACCATGTCGCGCAGCGCGCCGGTCTGGTCGTAGAAGCTGCCGCGATGGCCGACGCCGAGCTGTTCGTCGACCGTGATCTGCACATGATCGATGTGGTTGCGGTTCCAGATCGGCTCGAACATGCCGTTGGCAAAGCGCAGCACCAGGATGTTCTGCA
>DAIMKE010001409.1:0-1802 GCA_036721875.1 Bradyrhizobium sp.
GATGTGGTTCTTGATCCAGATCAGGCCGTCCAGCACCATCGGACCGCAATCGTTGATGTCGACATGATAGGTGTCGACGCTCGGGTTCTTGCCGTCGTCCGGATTCCAGCGATAGACCCTGAACTCGCGCGTCTCGGTGACGCCGGCCGGCTTCGGCCAGGCCTTGCCGCCGGTGATCCTCGAATTTTTCGGAAGCGCGAATTCAACCATCTGACTTGCCTCTGTGGTTCTCCTTCGTCATTGCCGGGCTTGACCCGGCAATCCATCTTCTTTCGAAGGAAGATGGATGCGCGGGTCAAGCCCGCGCATGACAAGCCGTGCTCAATACACCCGCGCCTTCGGCGGGATGTACTGCACGTCGTTCGTCATCGTGTAATCGTGCACCGGGCGGTAGTCGATCGTGGTGTTGCCACGTTCGCCGATCCACGCCAGCGTGTGCTTCATCCAGTTCTTGTCGTCGCGTTCCGAAAAATCCTCGCGCGCATGGGCGCCGCGGCTTTCGGTGCGGTTCGCCGCCGAGTCCATGGTGACGACGGCCTGCACGATCAGATTGTCGAATTCCAGCGTCTCGATCAGGTCCGAGTTCCAGACCAGCGAGCGATCGGATGTCGCGACGTCGCCGATGCCGCCATGCACCTTGTGGATCAGGTTCTGGCCTTCGGACAGGACCTCGCCGGTGCGGAACACCGCGCAATTGTTCTGCATCACGTTCTGCATGCTGTCGCGCAGTTTCGCGGTCGGCGTGCCGCCGGAGGCGTAGCGGTAATGATCCAGCCGGCCGAGTGCGAGATCTGAAGAATCCTTCGGCAGGTCCGGCTGCTTGCCGTTTGGCGTCAGCTTTTCCGCCAGCCGCAGCGCGGCGGCGCGGCCGAACACCACGAGGTCGATCAGCGAGTTGGAGCCGAGGCGGTTGGCGCCGTGCACGGAGACGCAGGCGGCTTCGCCGATCGCCATCAGGCCCGGCACCACGGCGTTGTCGTCGCCGTCCTTCTTGGTCAGTACTTCGCCGTGATAATTGGTGGGGATGCCGCCCATGTTGTAGTGCACGGTCGGCGTGATCGGGATCGGCTCGCGGGTGACGTCGACATTGGCGAAGATTTTGGCCGATTCCGAAATGCCCGGCAGCCGCTCGTTCAGCACCTTGGGATCGAGGTGATCGAGGTGCAGGTAGATGTGATCCTTTTTCTTGCCGACGCCGCGGCCTTCGCGCATTTCGATCGTCATCGCGCGGGAGACGACGTCGCGCGAGGCGAGGTCCTTGGCTGACGGCGCGTAGCGCTCCATGAAGCGCTCGCCCTCGGAATTGACGAGATAGCCGCCTTCGCCGCGCGCGCCTTCGGTGACGAGGCAGCCCGAACCGTAGATGCCGGTCGGATGGAACTGGACGAATTCCATGTCCTGCAGCGGCAGGCCGGCGCGCAGCACCATGCCGCCGCCGTCCCCGGTGCAGGTGTGCGCCGAGGTGCAGGAAGCGTAGGCGCGGCCGTACCCGCCGGTGGCGAGGATCGTGGTCTGGGCGCGGAAACGGTGCAGCGTGCCGTCGTCGAGCTTGAGTGCGATTACGCCGCGGCAGACGCCCTGGTCGTCCATGATCAGGTCGATGGCGAAAAACTCGATGTAGAACTCGGCGGCGTGGCGCAGCGCCTGGCCGTACATCGTGTGCAGCATGGCATGGCCGGTGCGGTCGGCGGCGGCGCAGGTGCGCTGCGCCTGACCCTTGCCGAAGTCCAGCGTCATGCCGCCGAACGGGCGCTGGTAGATCTTGCCGTCCTCGGTGCGCGAGAACGGCACGCCCCAATGCT
>DAIMKE010001410.1:0-1801 GCA_036721875.1 Bradyrhizobium sp.
TTCGAGATCCGCAAGGACGCGCAGCTTGCCCGCGAGGTGGAATTCGCTATTCCCCGCGAGATGACCCAGGCTCAGGGGATCGAACTGGCCCGCGATTTCGTTCGGGGCGAATTCGTGGACCGGGGCATGATCGCCGATCTCAATGTGCATTGGGACATGGCCGAGGACGGCATGCCCAAACCTCATGCCCATGTCATGCTGACCATGCGCGCGGTCGACGAGAACGGTTTTGGCCAGAAGGTGCGGGACTGGAACCGCACGGAGATGGTCGAGCGCTGGCGCAAACGCTGGGCCGAGCTTGCCAACGAGCGGCTGGCCGAACTCGACATCGACGCGCGTATCGACCATCGCAGCCTCGAAGCGCAGGGCATCGCACTGGAGCCGCAAAGCCAGATCGGTGCGCCCGCCAAACGTATTGAGAATCGGGGCATCGAGGGCGAAGGCAATGAGGCCGACCGCGCCGAGATGCACCGCGAGATCGCGCGCGGCAATGGCGCGCGGATCATCGCCGATCCCACCCTTGGGCTGGACGCGATCACGCATCAGCAATCGACCTTCACGCGCCGCGACATGGCGAAGTTCACGCATCGTCACAGCGACGGGATTGACCAGTTCAACGCGGTGATGGGCGCGATGCGCGGAGCGCCCGATCTGATCGAACTCGGCAAGGACGCTCGCGGCGAGGATCGCTTCACCACGCGGGAGATGATCGAGACGGAACGACGCCTGCACCACGCCGCCGAACTGATGGTTGAACGGGAGCGCCATGCGGTGCGTGACACGGATCGCGAAGCCGCTTTGGCGCGTGCGGAAGCGCGCGGTCTTGTCCTTTCGGGCGAGCAGGCCGATGCGTTGGCGCATATTACGGACGGGCGCGGTCTTGGGATCGTGGTCGGTCATGCCGGAACGGGAAAGAGCGCGATGCTGGGCGCGGCGCGGGAGGCCTGGGAAGCGGCGGGTTATGAGGTGCGGGGCGTGGCACTGTCCGGCATCGCGGCGGAAAATCTCGAAAGCGGATCGGGCATTGCGTCCCGCACCATCGCCAGCATGGAACATGGCTGGGGACAGGGTCGCGATCTTCTCACTGCGCGCGACGTTCTGGTAATCGACGAGGCGGGCATGATCGGCACGCGCCAGTTGGAGCGCGTCCTATCGCATGCGGCAGAGGCCAACGCGAAAGTCGTGCTGGTTGGCGATGTCAAGCAGTTGCAAGCCATCGAAGCTGGCGCGGCGTTCCGGTCCATCCATGAACGTCACGGCGGGGCGGAAATCGGCGAGGTGCGCCGCCAGCGTGAAGACTGGCAGCGCGACGCCACGCGCGATCTGGCGACGGGCAGAACCGGCCATGCGCTGCAAGCCTATCGCTCCCGCGGCATGGTGCATGAAGCCCGAACCCGCGAGCAGGCGCGCGGCGATCTGATCGAGCGCTGGGACCGTGACCGGCAGGCAGCGCCGGAGCGCAGCCGGATCATCCTCACCCACACCAACGACGAGGTGCGCGCGCTGAACGAGGCGGCGCGCGGGCGGATGCGGGCAGCAGGTGATCTGGGCGATGAGGTGCACCTGACGGTCGAGCGCGGCGAGCGCCACTTCGCCTCCGGGGACCGCGTCATGTTCCTGCAAAATGAACGCGGGCTCGGCGTGAAGAACGGCACGCTGGGAATCATCGAACATGTCAGCGCGCAATCCATGGCCGTGCAGACCGACGATGGCCGATCCGTTCGCTTCGACCTCAAGGATTATAATCGGATCGACCATGGCTATGCCGCGACCATCCACAAGGCTCAGGGCATGACGGTGG
>DAIMKE010001411.1:0-1799 GCA_036721875.1 Bradyrhizobium sp.
CACCAGCAGCGAGCCCTGGGAGAAGCCGTGGCGTGCCTTGACGTGGCCGATGAATCGCACGGCCTCGCCGAGGCCGAGCCGTTCGACCTGGGCCTTGATGCTTGCGGTTTCCTCGCCGTCGCCCGCGAGCGTCACCTTCACCGGACGGCCGTCGGCGCGCAGCCGCGCCACTGCATCGACCAGGATGTCGGCGCCCTTGATGTGGCGAAACTCGCCGACATAGGCCAACTCGGTGGCGTCATCGGCCCTCACGACCGGATCGAATTCGCCGGCGGTGACGCCGTTGAACACGCAGCGCACCAGCCCCTTCGGCGTACCGATGGTGCGTTGATAGGTGTCGCGCGCGAACGCACTTTCGAACAGGAAGAGATTTGTATCGTTCATCAGCGCGCGCTCGATGCGGGCATAGACGTTGCCCTTGAGCGTGCTCAGCGGATAGTGCAGCGAACCGCCGTGCGGGGTATAAACCCTGATCTTGTCCCGTGACGCGGTCTTGATGCGCATGAAGGCGCCGGCCTTGGCGCCGTGGCCGTGCAGCACGTCGGGCTGCAATTGCCGGATGAAGCGCTGAAAGCGAGCCCACACCTGAAAATCCGTCGGGTGCGGTTCACGCCGAATGGCCAGGCGATGAACGCCGAGCTTGAGGCGCGGCGCAATCTCCGCCAGCGCCTGCTCGGCGCGTTCGCCGCCGGTCAGGTTGTCGGCGATGATGCCGACATGGTGGCCGCGGTCGGCCTGACCGTTGGCGAGATCGAGGATGTGGCGAAAGATGCCGCCAACGGGCGCGCGGGTCGCGTGCAGGATACGAAGCGGCCGGCTATCGACAACGGACATGATCAGAACCGGCGGCCGCGACAGGCGCCCATGATGCCTGCAATCGCAGGTGCGACAACCATGGGTGGGTGTGAAATGGTCACGCGTCGCATCGATGGAATCCTGTAAAATCAGCCGCCCGATTAAGGGCTTTCATGGTTAACAAAAAATGATCGAGCTGTCGCGGGGCGTCATTTCAGCTGCGGCAAACCGCGTCAATTAACCCGGCGGCAACCATAATGAAGTGTAATCGGCAACAGTGGCGTGGGTGCGTCCGCGGGAGTGAGCGATGCGTTTGGCGTTCTGGCGTGCAGGCAACGACGAGGTGGTGGTGCAAGCGGTCGCGACGCCCGCGCCATCCGTCTCGATGCCATCGACGGCATCGGCGACCGGCGATCTGGACCTGCATGCGCTCGGTGAGGCGCTGCTGCGCAAGCGCGGCTGGATCATTCTTCCAACCCTGTTGGCTCTCGTGCTGTCGCTCGTCGCGGTCAACATGGTTACGCCCCGGTTCAAGTCGGAAGCGCGCATCCTGATCGACGGGCGGGAAAGCGTATTCCTGCGGCCGAACGGTGAGCGCAACGAGGAGCGCAGTCCGCTCGATGCCGAAGCCGTGACGAGCCAGGTACAGCTGTTGCAGTCGCGTGATTTGGCCCGAGAGATCATCAAGAAGAACAAGCTTGCCGAACTCCCGGAGTTCGATCCGGTGCTGCGAGGATTTTCGCCGCTGAAATCGCTGCTGGCCCTGTTTGGCATCGGCCGCGACCCGTTCTCGCTGACGCCGGAAGAGCGCGTGCTGGAGGCCTATTACGAGCGCTTCACGGCTTACGCCGTCGACAAGTCCCGCGTCATCGTCGTCGAATTCCAGTCGCGCGATCCCGAACTCGCCGCGCGTGTCGCCAACTCGATCGCGGAAGGTTATCTGGTGCTGCAGCAGGACGCGCGGCAGCAGCAGGCGAAATCCGCAAGCCAGTGGCTGGCAGGTG
>DAIMKE010001412.1:0-1793 GCA_036721875.1 Bradyrhizobium sp.
TGACCCGGTAGTCACATTGGCGACCTTTTGCACGTAGCTTTCCGCGCGCATCGCAATGACCGAGATGCGGCGCTCGTCGAGCTGGATCGTGCCGGGTGCCCGCACCAAGGTTCGGATCGCGCGGCGTTCGGCTGGGGCGGATCTCACGCCGGTCCGCTGGATCTTGCCCGGCGAGAGCTTGACCGATCCGTCGTCGCTGTCATCGCCCTCGTAAACGGGGATGTAGTCCATCCCCATGCCGTCCTTCTTCGGCACCGGCGACGTGTCCGCCAGCCCCATCGGATTGCGGTAGTACAAGATCTTGCGCGCCCCCTGAGCGGCTTGCGGCTTCGCAGGCGGATCGAAGGACGGCTCCTGGTCGTCGTAGACGGGGAGATAGTCGCGACCTTGCTGATCCTTCTTCGAACCAGCCGACCAGAACGGCGCCCCGCTCGGGTCGCGATAATAGAGCACAGACCGCTCGGCCGCGGTCGCGCTGGCCACATAGGTTTGCGGCCACATGGGCGGCTTTTGGCTTAGCCAAGAGCCAGCGATGGCGAGGCCAACGCCGGACGTGAGTGTGATCATAAGCTTGTTCATATCGTTCACCGTAAGAGCGCGTTCACGCAGGCACTTTGAGCTGGATTAAAGTGCGTCGGCGCTCCACGGAGCGCCGACGAGGACCTCATTTGCTCGCCTTGATCACGACTTTACCGATCACGGTCTCGGCCTCGCCCTGCACCTTGGCGGCGACGCTGAGCTGATAGCGACCGGCCATCGGCAAATCGGTCTTGAAGGCGTAGACACCGGGCTCCTTCGCCGGCGACGGGCTGACCGGCGATTCCATCTCGGCCATCCCGTCGGGCGCCATGTCGACGCGGGTGCGGATGATGACCGCGTCCGGCACGGGCTTTCCCGTCACCCTGTTGGGCAGGCGCACCGCTACTGTGACGTCTTCGCCTTTCTTGATCTCCGCGTCGACGGGCTCGAATGCGTAATCGCCTGCCGCAGCGAAGACTGCCGAGCCTGAAAGACTGGTCACTGTGGCGAGCGCCACGACGCGCGTGAACTTCGAAATCATTGGATCTTCTCCTCATGGGTCTGGTCTCTCCACGGCTTCGGAACCGAATCGGAAGCGCGCGGAATTGTCGCCACACGCGAGCGCAAACGGCCCACGCGTCGGCAGCAAGCGAGAGAAGATCAGACGCGCGGAGGACGGAACGGCGGACTGCCGCTATGCAAAGCGACGACCTGATCCACCGGAATTGGAAGCGGATTTCCCGCCACGATCGGAAAATCAAAAGGAAAACTGGTGATATCAGCAATGGTACCCGACTGCGACGCGCAGAAGGCCAGCGGGCACTGATCGCTCGGCCGGTCGCAAGGGTTGGCCTTGGTCTGGTCCGAACAGCAGTCGTCCAGGGCTTCCTGCACGTCGGAGGTCACAATTGCCATTTCTTGCGATGCGACCTCAGCCAAGCCGTGCGCCATCGAGCCGGAAATGGCAGCTCCCGCCATCGGCAGCATTGCCACCGACAGCGCGGTCACCAGAGCCAGGATGGTTCGAGAGAGGCGCATCGTCGTTTTACTCACCCGCCCATTCATGCTGTACGTGCTGGCGGTATCCTCAAGTTTCTCCCATGTAACCCTAAGAATCTCGCAGATCGTTGATCTGGCTCAACTTGCAGCCTCAATTTCCGAGTATTTGTTTTCGGCTTAGCTTAGGATTGATCTGCATTGGACGGCAAAACATGTCAACGCCGCAGGCAGTGGTTGGATTGGCGCGTGTTTCCAACCGAATACGGCTTTGTTTT
>DAIMKE010001413.1:0-1792 GCA_036721875.1 Bradyrhizobium sp.
GCCCGTCGCGCAGATCGCGGGCATAAAAGGCGGCGAGCGTGGACGGCGGATGGACCGCCGTGTCGGCGCTGCGCACGATCTTGAGGCCAACCGCAGGATCGTCGGACAGCGTCTCCAGCGCCCGCATCAGCGCGAAATACTGCGCAGTCGTGATGCCTTCCCCGGTTTGGGAGAGCGTGACCGGCAGCCGCGCCTGGCGCAGCAGCGCCGAGGGCGGGATGCCGATCGCCTTCACCGCATTCCACAATCCATGCGGCACCTTGCACCGGTCAGCGGGAGCGGGCCGCATGACGCTCAGGCGCCCTTCGGCAGCTGGCTGAGGAGGATGCGATCGAACATGCGGTCGCCCAGCCATGTGCGCATCGCGATCAGCAGCGCGCCGAACTTGCCCCTGACATAGCGGGTGCGTGGACGGGCGGCGGCGACCGCCGTGCCGACGACATCCGCGATCACGCGCGGATGGCTGGTGCGTCCCTTGGCATAGGTGTCGCGGGTTCCGGCCGCGACCGCGCGGGTCAGCCCCGCATAGGGTCCGGTGCCGGAACGCTTGAGCAGGCCATCCGCCACCACGTCGCCAAATCCCGTCTCGATCAGGCCGGGTTCGATCACGACCACCTCGATGCCCAGCGGGGCGAGTTCGAGACGCAGGCAATCGGACCAGCCCTCGAGGGCATGCTTGGTCGCATGGTACCAACTGCCCAGAGGCGTGTAGATCTTGCCGCCCATCGACGTGATGTTGATGATCCGGCCAGCCTTCTTCGCACGCATCGCCGGCAGCAACAGTTGCGTCAGCCGGCCGGGGCCGAAGACGTTCACCTCGAACTGATATCGCGCCTCGTCCAAACCGATCTCCTCCATCGGCCCATAGAGGCCGAAGCCGGCATTGTTGACCAATACGTCCACGCCGCCCGTCTGCGCCGTGATCGCATCGACCGCCGCCACGATATCGGCCTCGCTGGCGATGTCCATGCGGAGCGGATGCGCCCCGAGCGCCTTCAGGTCATCCATTTCGGCCACTCGCCGGGCCGCCACATAGACCTGGTAGCCGTCGGCCATCAGCCGCTTTGCGATCTCCTTGCCCATTCCGGACGACGCCCCCGTGACGAGAGCGGATTTTTTGTTGCGATCGAACATGTGTCACCTTCCTTGCTTGTGCGAGGAAGATAGGCCAGCGCCGGACCAGCGGCATTGACGGAAGGCGCCAAGACTTGGGCAGATTACGCCAACTTTGGGGGCGGACATCCCTTTGAAGATTAGACAGCGGCGGCGCGCAGCCCAAGCCTCGACGTCTGATTATGGGGTACGCCAGTCCTCGAGCCCGAGGCCACCGACGCGACCGAACTCCCGCGCATTGTGCGTCACGATCTTCAGTCCACGCCAAACGAAACCTGTCAAACTCGTCGGCACTCGCGATGGGTTTCGCTGCGCTCTACCATCCTACGGGCTGTGCTCACCAGGCTACGCCACAATATAGATCAGAGCGACTCCAGCTGCTGCCGGAATTCAACGGCCCGCAATTCTCACCATTCCCGCCAATTGCCGATCTCATCAACGAGGCTCTTCTGTTTCGCCACGAAAGCCATCTCTTCTAGTATCGCGCAAATGTCCTCGCGCTCCTCGGTTTCGATTACTCCTCCGGCAGCTTTGTCCGCTTCGTTGAACCATTCAACACAGCGTCGAAGGATCGATCGCACGCTCGCCTTCGGCGGCCTTGTTGAACAGCCGGTTCAGTGAGAACGGGCCTTGCGGGGCATCCGTGAACAAAGCCGGCGAAAAGATCGCAGCGCCCGCA
>DAIMKE010001414.1:0-1791 GCA_036721875.1 Bradyrhizobium sp.
AGCTTCTCTCGAAAAGAAGGCCAAGCCGAAGAGCCGCAAACAAGCGGCGTGACGGCACGCAGTGAGCCGCGTGTCGCGGCCCCGCGCGGGTCGAGGAGCATGGCTGCCGCTCCATGGCGTTACTCCCGGAGTATCAGCCGCAAATGCGGATGATCCCAGCGCCAACAGCATCAGCGCGAAAGCCGGCTTGAAAAATTTGAGCATAGCGTCCTCCCCCTATGAACAGCGGAGTGCGCGTCCCCGGCGGGTTTCGGAGTATTACTGCTCCGGTGTCATAGCGCCACGACGAAGCAATATTGCTCATCATCATCGTTCGTGGCCCGCGACATCAGTTATGCTCGATCCTGCGGCGTTTCCCGCGAGATGGTGGGCGCCTCTGTCGCCCGTTCCACAGTGAACGCCTGCTTTCCCGTTTCAGTCCAGAGCGCTCGCGCGTGCTCGCCTTGCTCGCTTCTGAGCTTGTCAGCCATCCAGAGCAGCGCGCCGAAGATGGTGGCACGATCATCGGCGGTCAATTCCACGATATGCGCCTTGACGACGAGGCCGCCGAGTTCGATGAGGTGCCGCGTGCGCCTGCGGCGCGCGACCTGCCATGTGCGCATGTCACGTCGCGCCCGAGCCGCCTGATGGCGATTGCGCGCCGCCTGGTTGGCCCAAAGCGCCGCCGGTGTCGCGGTCAATTGCCGGTGCATTTCGCCGCGACCGGCTTTGAGAGAACGCGGCTCCACGCTTGGCCCAAGCGCCCCTCTTTCCGGCCTCTTTTGTCTCGGCCAGCACGATCAGCGCACCCGCCAGTTCATTGGCGGTGAGTGTGTCGGCGCCGGTGGCGATGACCAGTTCGCCGAGCTGCTGTACCTTGCGGGTTTTCAGCTCGCGCGCCTTGTCTTCGAGCGCCTTTAGTTCCGCATCAAAGTCCCGTGGCTTGCGCATCATATGCTCCATAGGTGTTGATGGAGCGATGATAGTTGAGTGTCGCGCTGAAGGCTGTAAGGTTGCTGGGATCGGCTGGGACGGGATAGTCCCGCCCGAGAATTTTTCGAGGGAGGGCGCGCTTATACGTCGTTCCGACGTGCGCTCTGGTGTGCCACTGATCTGATCGCGATGGCGATCTATCATCTTCACGTCAAAGTCATTGGCCGCAAGTCCGGCTCCAGCGCGGTGGCGTCTGCCGCCTACCGCTCCGCCTCGCGGCTGCGCGATGGCCGCCTCGACCGCAGCCACGACTTTTCCGCCAAGCGCGATGTCGTCCATTCCGAGGTGATGCTGCCGGGAAATGCGCCAGAGGCATGGAGCGACCGCGAACGGCTGTGGAACGATGTCGAGGCGTTCGAGGTCAGAAAAGACGCGCAGCTTGCCCGCGAGGTCGAGTTCGCCCTTCCGCGCGAGATGACCCAGGCACAGGGCATCGAACTCGCCCGCGACTTCGTGCGGGCTGAGTTCGTGGACCGGGGCATGGTCGCCGATCTCAACGTGCACCGGGATATCGGCGAAGACGGCCTGTCCAAGCCCCATGCCCATGCCCATGTCATGCTGACCATGCGCACGGTGGACGAGAACGGTTTTGGCCAGAAGGTGCGGGACTGGAACCGCACGGAGATGGTTGAGCGCTGGCGCCAGCGTTGGGCCGAACTTGCCAATGAGCGTCTGGCCGAACTCGATATCGACGCGCGCATCGATCATCGAAGCCTTGAGGCGCAGGGCATCGCGCTGGAGCCGCAAAGCCAGATCGGTGCGCCCGCGCAGCGTATCGACGGCGAAGAGATCGAAGCCGCTGACCGCGCGGAGATGCAC
>DAIMKE010001415.1:0-1790 GCA_036721875.1 Bradyrhizobium sp.
CAGTTCGAAGCCGCGGACGGCCTGGTGCAGCAGCATTCCGAGCCCGTCGGCCGTCTTCAGCCCGCGCGCGGAAGCTACCGCCAGCAGCGGCGTTTGCAGCGGCACATAGACGATATCGGCGACGACGGCGTTCGACGGCAGCAGGCCGACATCGAGTTCGAGCGCCGGCTGGCCGTGCATGCCGAGAGATGTCGTGTTCACCAGCAGACCCGCACGCGGCAGCAAGCCACCGATCGCATCCCACCCAACGGGCACAACACGCGCGCCGAACTGATCCGCCAGCGCGCGGGCGCGCGCTACGGTGCGGTTGGCGAGATGCACGCGCTTGATGCCGCGTTCGAGCAATCCGAACACCACCGCGCGCGCCGAGCCGCCGGCGCCCAGCACCAGCGCATCCTCACACCTGTCCCAGCCGGGCGCACTGGCATCCAGGTTGTTGATGAAACCTTCGACGTCGGTGTTGGTCGAGCACAGTTCGCCGTCGGCAAACCACAGCGTATTGGCGGCGCCCACCGCTCGCGCGCGCTCGTCCGGCTTCGACAGCGCCAGCGCGCGCTCCTTGTGCGGAATGGTGACGTTGGCGCCGACGAAGCCGCGATGCGACAGCCGGAACAGGAAATCCTTCAACTCGTCCGGCGGCACCGCTTCGATGACATAGCCGCCCTCGATGCCGAGCGTGCGCAGCCAGTAGTGATGGATCAGCGGCGAGCGCGAATGCGCGGCCGGCCATCCGATCAGACAGGCGGCGCGGGGCTTGGTCACGGCAACAACCTCCTCAATGACGTCGATGGCCGGGATCAACCCGGCCACGACGATCAATTTATCTTCCCTGAAGGTGTGTCAAGCCGCGCGAACCGCCGAGGCCAGTCGGGCCGCGAAGATCCGCCATCGACTACGCCGCAACACGATGCGCGGCGATGATCTGGTCGGCGGCGCGGCCGGTGACTTCGGCCATGCGGTCGAACTGCCTCGTGAAGCCGCCGGCGCCGGCCGTGGCCGACCGCAACTCCACGATCAGGTCGCCGATCTCGGCTTCCGGCATGGTGGCGCGGACGCAGTCCCAACCGGGCCAGTTCTCGCGGGTGTCGAAGCCCAGGATCTGGCCGCGCCGTGCCGACAGGATGGCGTTGATCTTTGCGGTGGCCTCGGTCGGGCAGACGATCTCCACCATGTGGATCGGCTCCAGCAGAACCGGTTGGCATTGCGGCAGCGCCTCGCTCATGCCGATCCGCGCCGCGGTGCGAAACGCGAGATCGGAGGAATCGACACTGTGATAGGAGCCGTCCGTCAGCGTCACCTCAAGGTCGATGACCGGGAAGCCGAGTGGGCCCTTGGTGAGCCCGTCGACCACGCCCTCCTCCACCGCGCCGATGTAATTGCGCGGCACCGCGCCGCCGACGACTTTTTCGTGGAATTCGAAGCCGGAACCGCGCGGCATCGGCTTGATCTCCAGAACGACGTCGCCGAACTGCCCGTGGCCGCCGGATTGCTTCTTGTGGCGGCCGCGCTGGGTGATCGATTTGCGGATGGTCTCCTGATAGCCGATCGCGGGCGGCTGCGCCTTGACGCTGACGCCGAAGCGGTCCTTGAGGCGCTCCTGCGCGACCCGCAGATGCATTTCGCCCTGCCCCCAAATAACCGTGTCGTGAGTCTGCGGGTTCTGGACCATCGTCAGCGAAGGATCTTCCTCGTTGAGCCGCAGCAAGGCCTGGCCGAGCTTGACGTCGTCCTTGCGGTCGGTCGCGGCGATCGAGATCGACAGCACCGGCGGCATCGGCTCGACCTTCACC
>DAIMKE010001416.1:0-1784 GCA_036721875.1 Bradyrhizobium sp.
GGCTCACCGTGCTCTCCCATTTCGCATGTCGCCCGCCCGGCTGGTAGTCGTGGCCCGTGAAGACGCGGGTCTCATCGGGAAGCGCCAGAATCCGCTGGATCGAATGCCACAGAACCTTGGCGCTGCCGCCTGGAAAATCGGCGCGGGCCGTGCCCGAGTCCGGCATGAAAATCGTGTCATGAACGAAAGCGGCGTCGCCGATGACGTAGCTGACGGAGGCGAGCGTGTGTCCGGGCGAGAACATCACGTGGCCTTCAAGATTGCCGACCCTGAAGGTGTCGCCGTCCGAAAACAGTCGGTCCCACTGCGATCCGTCGGTCGCCAATTCCGGCCAGTTGTAGATGTCCTTCCAGAGCTTCTGCACGTCGACAACGCGCGCGCCGATCGCCGTCGGCGCGCCGGTTTTCTCCTTCAGATAAGCGGCGGCCGAAAAGTGATCGGCATGCGGGTGGGTGTCGAGAATCCACTCGACCGTCAGCCCTTCGGCCCGCACATAGTCCAGGATCGCATCGGCATGAACAGTCGCGGTCGCGCCGGACTTCTCGTCGAAATCGAGGACAGGATCGATCACCGCGCAGGCGCCTGTCGCCGGATCGGTGACGACATACTGAATGCTGCCCGTACGCGCGTCGTGGAAACCCATGACGCGCGAAACCTTGGCGTCCCGTCGATCAAGCCAGACTGCGGCGCCGGACAGGTCGAAGCCGTTGCCCTTTCCGAAGATCTCGACCTCCGCGCGCTGCATTCGCCCGTCGAGCACCTCACCGATCGCGTAGAGCGTGAGCGCCCGCATTCGGGGGCACCTCAAGGTTTGTTCGCTAAACCGCGTTTAGTTGGACGGATCGAGAACGCGGCGCATTGGACTTGCGGTCGAGCAGTTTTTCACCGTCTGGCCTGAGCTCCCCCGTGGGCGCGACATGGCGGTAAAGTGTTTGCCTTGTCACGCCGAGTTCGGCGCAGAGATCGCTGATTTTCGTCTCAGGCTTACCCATGGCCGCCTGCGCCAACCGCAGCTTTGCGGCCGTCATCTTGAATGGTCGGCCGCCGTTGCGCCCGCGGGCTCGTGCTGCAACGAGGCCGGCGTTGGTGCGCTCGACGATCAACTCGCGCTCAAACTCCGCCAGCGCCGCGAAGAAGTTGAACATCAATCGACCGTTCGCCGTCGTGGTGTCGATCGATGCGCCTTGTCCGGTGAGCACCTTCAGTCCGACGCCGCGTCCGTTGAGAGCCTGCACGATATCGACGAGATGCTTGAGATTGCGGCCGAGCCGATCGAGTTTCCAGACCACCAACGTATCGCCATCGCGCAGCGATCTCAGGCAGGAATCGAGGCCCGGCCTATCATCCCGCTTCCCGGATGCCCGATCGGTGTAGAACTGGTCGGGCGCGACTCCGGCCGCGACGAGCGCATCGGATTGCAGGTCAACGACCTGGCTGCCGTCCGCCTTGCTCACCCGCATGTAGCCGATCAGCATGTGCTTTCCCTCTCCGCGGCCGTCACATAAACGGACGATTATCCGAGCGCGGTCGCGGCAACCTGACGATCTACGAATCCTGTCACTAATCCCGTCATTCTGTCAAAGGTCTGCAAACGCATTGATCTGTTGATTGTGTGACGTAGATGGATGAGCGGACTCGGCACGGTCAGTGGGGTGGGTTAGGGTCGTTCCTCCTCGATGGAGCGATGGCTGACATGGCGCGGCGGGAGCTGCTGACCGATGATGAGCGAGGACGCCTCTTCGGCATACCGGAGGAAGAGGCCGAACTGATACGGCACTACACCT
>DAIMKE010001417.1:0-1783 GCA_036721875.1 Bradyrhizobium sp.
ACACCAGCCGGTCCGGCTGCGCGAACTTGTTCTCGCGGAACGTAATCACCGCACCCTTTGGCCCGGCATCGACCTTCTCGACATTGGCGCGCCGGCAGTAGGCCTTGATCGCGGCGACCTTGAAGAGATAGCGGACTTCGTCGGGCAGCACGCCGAAACGGTCGCGCATCTCGGCGGCGAAATTGTCGATCTCCTCGTCGGTTTCGAGATCGGCGAGTCGGCGATAGAGCGACAGCCGCACCGCGAGATCGTTGACGTAATCCTCCGGGATCAGCACGGGCATGCCGATGGTGATCTGCGGCGACCAGCGGTCGGCTGCGGGCTCCGCCACGCCGGCCTTGAGATTGAGGATCGCCTCCTCCAGCATCGATTGATAAAGTTCGAAGCCGACTTCCTTGATGTGGCCGGATTGCTCCTCGCCAAGGAGATTGCCGGCGCCGCGGATGTCGAGGTCGTGCGAAGCCAGCTGAAATCCGGCGCCCAGCGTTTCCAGCGACTGCAGCACCTTGAGCCGCCGCTCGGCCTGCGCGGTGATCTTCTGCTGCGCCGGCAGCGTGAACAGGGCGTAGGCGCGCAGCTTGGAGCGCCCGACCCGTCCGCGCAACTGATAGAGCTGCGCCAGCCCGAACATGTCGGCGCGGTGCACGATCAGCGTATTGGCAGTCGGAATATCCAGACCGGATTCGATGATGGTGGTCGACAGCAGGATATCGTATTTGCCGTCGTAGAAGGCCGACATGATATCTTCGATCACGGTCGGCGGCATCTGGCCGTGCGCCACCGCGACCTTCATCTCCGGCACATTCTTGTCGAGGAAGTCCTTGACGCCAGCGAGGTCCTCGATCCGCGGCACCACATAGAACGCCTGCCCCCCGCGATAGCGCTCGCGCAGCAACGCCTCGCGGATCATCAGGGGATCGTGCGGCGCCACGAAGGTCCGCACCGCCAGCCGGTCCACCGGCGGCGAGGCAATGATCGAGAGATCGCGCACGCCGGTCAGCGCGAGCTGCAGCGTCCGCGGGATCGGCGTGGCGCTGAGCGTCAGCACATGCACCTGGGCGCGCAATTGCTTCAGGCGCTCCTTGTGGCTGACGCCAAAGTGCTGCTCCTCGTCGACGATCAGGAGGCCGAGATCCCTGAACTTGATCGACTTGCCGAGCAGCGCGTGGGTACCGACGACGATATCGACATTGCCGTCGGTCAGCCCCTTCTTGACCTGCGTCAGCTCCTTGGCCGGGATCAGGCGCGAGGCCTGCGCGACATTGACCGGAAAGCCGCGGAATCGTTCCGCAAAATTCTTGCTGTGCTGGCGGGCCAGCAGCGTCGTCGGTACCACGACCGCAACCTGCTTGCCGTCGAGCGCGACCGCAAACGCCGCCCGCAGCGCCACCTCGGTCTTGCCGAAGCCGACGTCGCCGCAGATCAGCCGGTCCATGGGCCGGCCGCTTTCAAGGTCCTTCAGTGTGGACGTGATCGCTCCTAACTGGTCCTCTGTCTCCTCATAGGGGAAGCGCGCGCAGAACTCGTCATAGACGTGCGGCTGCACCGGCATTTTCGGCGCTTCATGCAGATGCCGTTCGGCCGCGATCTTGATCAGTTCGCCTGCGATCTCGCGGATGCGGTTCTTGAGCTTGGCCTTGCGCGCCTGCCAGCCGCCACCGCCCAGCCGATCCAGCTCGACATTGGCGTGGTCGGAGCCGTAACGCGACAGCAGTTCGATGTTCTCGGCCGGCAGGAACAGTTTTGTTTCGGCGGCATAGTGCAGTTCGAGGCAGTCATGCGG
>DAIMKE010001418.1:0-1781 GCA_036721875.1 Bradyrhizobium sp.
GTCCCCAACCGTCATGCGCGGGCTTGACCCGCGCAGCCATCCCGCTTCACGATAGCCTTGCGAAGAAGATGGATTGCCGGGGCAAGCCCGGCAATGACAAGCAACCAGAAAGAACAGTTGTGAAAGACAACGACAACCTGACCATCGAGCGCCCGACTTTCGTGACCCACCTCGAATGCGCGATGGAGGGCGATCATTATCCCGCCGACCAGATCCACAACCTTTCCAAGGCCGGCAAGCCGCTTCTGGTGCGCTATGACCTCCCGGGCGTGAAGAAGGCTCTGACCAAGGAAGCGCTGGCGCGGCGTCCGGCCGACATGTGGCGCTACCGCGAAATGCTGCCGGTCCGGAAGGTCGCCGACATCGTCAGCCTCGGCGAAGTGACGACGCCGCTGATCCGATTGCCGAAGCTCGCCAAGAAACTCGGCGGCGGCGAGATCATCGTGAAGGACGAGGGACGCCTTCCCACCGGTTCGTTCAAGGCCCGTGGCCTCGTGATGGCGGTGTCGATGGGCAAGGCGCTCGGCATCAAGCACATGGCGATGCCGACCAACGGCAATGCCGGCGCGGCGCTGGCGGCCTATGCGACTTCCTGCGGCATCAAGACCACGATCTTCTGCCCGGCCGATACGCCGGAGGTGAACGTCAGCGAGATCGAACTGCAGGGCGCCACCGTCTACCGCGTCAACGGGCTGATCGACGATTGCGGCAAGATCGTCGGCGAAGGCAAGGCCAAGGCGGGGTGGTTCGACACCTCGACGCTGAAAGAGCCGTACCGGATCGAGGGCAAGAAGACGATGGGGCTGGAGCTCGCCGAACAGCTTGGCTGGGACGTGCCGGACGTGATCTTCTACCCGACCGGCGGCGGCACCGGGCTGATCGGGATGTGGAAGGCGTTCGCCGAGCTGGAGGCCATCGGCTTCATCGGCTCCAAGCGCCCGCGCATGGTGGCGGTGCAGGCGTCGGGCTGCGCGCCGATGGTGCGTGCTTTTGAAGCGGGCACCGAGCACGCCCCGCGCTGGGAAGATGCCCACACCATCGCGTCGGGCATTCGCGTGCCGCAGGCGGTCGGAGATTTTCTAATCCTGCGCGCGGTCCGCGAGAGCAAGGGTTTCGCCATTGCCGTTCCGGACGAGAAGATTTCTGCTGCGCTCAACGAAGTGGCGCGCGAGGAGGGACTGTTGCTGTGTCCCGAAGGGGCGGCGACCTATGCCGCCTACCAGCAAAGCCTCGCCGAAGGTCGTGTTGCAAAAAGCGATCGCGTGATGCTGTTCAATTGCGCCACAGGGCTTAAATATCCGCTGCCGCCGGTCACGCGTACGCTCGATCGTCACAAGCCGATCGACTACGCGAATCTCTAGCGGCCGTCATTGCGAGCGTAGCGAAGCAATCCATCTCGCTCTGACGTAAGTATGGATTGCTTCGTCGCTTCGCTCCTCGCAACGACGAGTGGGCGGGTACTTGGGGAGGTTATGATGCGAAGAATGGTTCTGGCCATACTTGCGGCTTTGGCATTTGTTGGCTCTGCATTTGCCCAAAACTTCCCCTCGCGACCGATCACCATCATCGTCCCGTTCTCGGCCGGCGGTCCGTCGGACGCAATGGCGCGAATTCTCGCCGAGCGCATGAAGACGACACTCGGCGAAACGGTACTGGTCGAGAACGTCACGGGGGCGGGCGGATCGGTCGGCGTCGGTCGCGCAGTGCGTTCGCCGCCTGACGGCTACACCATCAGCTTCGGCCATCTCGGCACCCATGTGGCCAATGGCGCGGTCTACAAC
>DAIMKE010001419.1:0-1774 GCA_036721875.1 Bradyrhizobium sp.
GCCCTGGAACGTCCGCGTCGCCGGGTGAATTTCGTTCGGTTTGGAATAAACCACCTTTGCGACGATATCGGCCAGTTGCTTCGTCGTCGCAATCGGCGCTTCCTTGCGCGCCGCCACGATGGCGCGCGCGACCGCGCGCGAATGACGCTCCTCGCCGAAAATATAGATGATGTTGGCGAGGTCGGCCTCGGACGCCCTTGCGACGACGTCCGCCGCCGTCGGGCCGTCGCGGCCCATCCGCATGTCGAGCGGCCCGCCCAGCCGGAACGAGAAGCCGCGCTCAGCCTGATCGAGCTGCATCGAGGAAACGCCGACGTCCATCACCACGCCATCGACGGCGGCGACGCCTTCCGCGGCGCAGACCTCGGCGAGGTTGGAGAAGCGGTCCTCGACCAGCGTCAGCCGGCCGTCCGACCGCTCGACCAGGTCGAACCCGCCCATGATCGCCGACCGGTCGCGGTCGATGCCGATGACGCGGGTTCCCGCGATATCGAGGATGGCGCGGCTGTAGCCGCCGGCGCCGAAGGTCGCATCGACATAAATGCCGCCGTCACGGGGCGCGAGCAGCTCCACCGCCTCGCGGCCGAGAACGGAAATATGGCGTGGCGCAGCCGGGCTCATGCGCCGGCCCCTGGCGAATTCCAGACTGCAAATTCGAAGATGGACGCGAACGGGCCCATTGCGCCTCAAATCTCTGCGCTTCGCCGGGCTTTTCCGGCCAAACGGCCGCAAGACGCGAATACCATCTCGCGTCCGACCAGGCATCCCCTGTTTCCCCGACGGAATTTGCTGGGCTGCCATGACATACTGAACGCGAAAATGGGCCTCGGCCGTCCCAATACCCGGTTCGGCTCTTCACCACTCAGTAACGGCGTTTAGCGTTAAGAAACGGTTGACGGAAGGCTACGGGCTTTCCGCACGCTCGATACCGTCGAAGTCCGGTGATGCGGCCCGCACACAGTCAGGTCAAAATGCTGGGTGGAACCCGGCGGCCGGATTGCGCCGGGCTGCAGGAGGAATAGTAACAGCAGTGTTGCGCAAGACTTCGTTGCCGTTCTCCTGCCCCGATTGAGTTCAAGAAATGAGTTCTGGTTCGTTCGCATCTGCTGGTATTGATTTGAAGATTAAACGCGCCCTTCCCGTTGCCGGGGCCAACGCAGATATGAAGACTTTCACGCCCGACTCCTCGATCGTGTCCGACGTCATCCCGTCGATGAACCATGGCGAGCGCAACAACGGGCGCATCGCCGACATGATCGTGCTGCACTACACCGGCATGCCGGATGCGGAAGGCGCGATCGCGCAACTCTGCACCGCCGGCACCGACGTCTCGGCGCATTACATCGTGCTGGAGGACGGCCGCATCGTGCAAAGCGTGCCCGAGAGCAAGCGCGCCTGGCACGCCGGCGCGTCCTATTGGGCCGGCGAGGAAGACATCAATTCCTGCTCGATCGGCATCGAGATCATCAATCCCGGCCACGACTGGGGCTATCCGGACTTCCCGCTCCGGCAGATCGCCGCCGTGATCGCGCTGTGCCGCGGCATCATGCTCCGCCGCAAGGTGCCCTCGCACCGCGTGCTCGCCCATTCCGACGTCGCACCGGGGCGCAAGAAGGATCCCGGCGAAAAGTTCCCGTGGCACTCGCTGGCCAATTCGGGTGTCGGCCATTGGGTGCAGCCGGCGCCGATCGTGCGCAGCGAAGCGCTCAAGCTCGGCAGCGTCAGCGACGACGTCGCGGGCCTGCAGGCGGCGCTGAGCCGGTATGGCTACAAC
>DAIMKE010001420.1:0-1772 GCA_036721875.1 Bradyrhizobium sp.
TGGAGCTCTGCGTCGACAATCCGCGCGAGGGCTTCGCCGATCTGTTCGCCACACACCCGTCGGTGCAGTCCCGGGTGGACGCACTGGTCAAGTTCGCCGGCGGCCATGATCCCGGCCCGCTGCCGGACCTCACCGAAGGGATGGAAGAGCCCGAGGCGCAGAACGACCCGCAGGATGCCCAGCCGCCGGTGCCGCATGGGCCGTGGAACGACGCAGGCAACCCGGCTGGTCCGCCGCCCATACCGGCACGAAGCCCCTCAGGAGCCCCGGCAGGTAATCCGATGGGACCGTGGGGCCGCCACTGAGGCACGCGATCGGGCGCGCTCCGTGGCGGGTTTCACAGCAATCGGGAAAAACTTCGGGAATTGCCGTAACTGCGGCCTGCGGAATTGAATTCTCCCTTGTTTCTGCCATGTTCGCGCCCAACAGCAGACTCGGGACATCGATTTGGGGCCCGGCCGATTGCGATCTCGCGATCGGGGGGCGCGCGTTAGGGGACAGCAATGGCAAAGCCGGCAGTGGTTGTGGTGGGCGCGGACAAGGGCGGGGTCGGCAAGACCACGGTGTCCCGCACCTTGCTCGATTATTTCTCAGCCAACAACGTGCCGACGCGCGCGTTCGATACGGAGTCGCCGCGCGGAACCCTGAAGCGCTTCCACCCCGACATCACCGAGATCGTCGACATGACGACCACGGCCGACCAGATGAAGATCTTCGACACGCTCAATGCGACAAGCCCGTCGGTGACCGTGATCGACGTTCGCGCCGGCCTGCTCTCGCCGGCTCTGGCCTCGCTGCGCGACATCGGATTCCTCGACGCCGCCAAGGCCGGCCAGATCACCTTTGCGGTGTTCCACATCCTGGGCCCCTCGATCGCCTCGCTGGACGAGATCGCCGAAACCGCGGGCTTCATGGGCGGCGCGAAATATTTCCTGGTGAAGAACTTCATCAATGACACCCAGTTCTTCCAGTGGGACCAGGCGACTTACCAATCGTATTTCAACCGCATCAAGGACGCGACCGAGCTGACCATCCCCAAGCTCAACGAAATGGCTTATGAGCAGGTCGAGGTGTCCTCCGTCCCGTTCCTGAAATTCGTCGCCAACAAGGGCATCAACGACGAGGCCGCGAACTATTCGTTCGTTCTGCGCGGCTATGTCCGGCACTGGCTGGCCAATGTCTGGAGCGAGTTCGACCGCATCCGCCTGACCGACATCGTCGGCTCCAAGCCGGGGAGCCGCAACAGCGAAAAATAGTTGCGAAGCCCGGGCTGATACGGCTGGATTGGGCAGTGAGTTGGCCTGATATAGCTGTCGATGCCCGCGACACCTGTCTACATCATCTGTTCGCCCCGCCCGCAGGTCGGCAAGACCCTGCTGGCGCGGCTCCTCAGCGAATTCCTGCTGCTCAAGAACGGCAACGTCGCGGCCTTCGACGTCAACCTGAAGGAGCCGTCGCTGCTCGACTATCTGCCGAGGGTCACGGAAACCGCCGACGTGATCGACACCTACGGCAAGATGCAGCTGATGGACCGCGTCATCGTCGATGACGGCGTTGCCAAGGTGATCGATCTCGGCTTCCACGCCTTCGACGAGTTCTTCAAGATGACCGACGAGATCGGCCTGTTGAAGGAAGCCGCGCGCCGCCATGTCGCGCCTCAGATCCTGTTCGTCGCCGATACCGACCGTGCCTCGGCGCGCGCCCACGAGATGCTGCGCGGGCGAATTCCGCGCATGAACCTGATCACGGTGGACAATGAGTACGTCATACGC
>DAIMKE010001421.1:0-1771 GCA_036721875.1 Bradyrhizobium sp.
CAGAACAGCCGTTCAGTTCCCGAGCGCACTTCCACCGCCAGATCGGGACGTTCGGTTTTGAAGACGGACTCCTTGGCGATCCCGTTCAGCGTTTGCATCGCTTCGACTTCGGCGGCTTTTTGATCGGGCAAGCGAAGTCCTTCCTCATCCGCAAAGAAATCGCGACCACTTTGGATGTCAAAGAAATAGCGTTCCATGAAGCACTCCGTTCCAGGCAGGCGGGAGCGCTCTCGGTCTCTCAGCCACCGACGCCCACAGGACAAGCCGCGGCCGGTGATGGCATGACAATACGCCAGCCATCCCCTGGTTGCTAGGAATTACTCGGACATTGCAACCCGGCCAGGGCGAGCTGGCCGTGCGTTCCGCAGCCTGAGCAGTGAAGGTCCACGTCCTTTTGTCGTGTCCAGTCACCACGGCCGATCCGGCTTGCCGGGCCGGCAATCGTTCAAGACAGCGGGTGGCGTACGAGTGGCGGAGGGAGATCAACTGGGATGGTCCAACTTGCGCTTTGCGGCCCTCTCATGCCGCCACAAAGACCTTTCGGGGGCCCTCCAATCCTGAACCCTCGATTCAAGATTGATTCGTACTTGGGTCGCGCTGGTTCAATGACATTAACGACGCGTGAGTGACGATTCCGCAGCTTGCCCAAAATGTGAAAGGCCTCACACGACAATCTCGGCTTCGCGTTACGCTTCAGTTGGGGCGCACGAGGAGGCAGGTCATGGAGAACACACCAGCCCAGCGTCCGATATGCCGACTGTTCGGGCAACTGGAAGTCTGGGGTCGCCACGGGACCCGCGTTGAGTTTCTCAGCGAACGCTCGAAACATCTCTTTGCCGTGCTTGCCCTGCAGAAACGGGCACCCGTCAGTCGTGACGTCCTCGTCGCGCGTCTTTGGAACGATGGACCAGCCGAGCGTCTTCGCCGCAACCTCAGTACCGAAGTATGGCGCCTTCGTTGCGCGCTTGCGAACGCCGGCGAGAATGCCTCGCAGTGGATCAACGCCCGGCCAGAATCGCTGTCCTTGTCTGCAAACCAGCAGGTATGGATCGACATTGAAGCGTTTGATCAGTGCATCAGGGCGCCTTCACCGCAGTCGATCCCCTCAAACTCGCTTGCGACATCGGAAACCATCGAGCAACTCTATCGCGGCGATCTTCTTCCCGAACTCAACTACGACTGGTGTCTGGCAGACAGGGAGGCCTATCGCGGCCGCTTCCTCGCCTGCCTCGAGACCCTGCTGATTGCGGCAAAGCACAGGTCCGATTGGGGAGAAGCCATCCGCATTTCGCGCCGAATCCTGGCCGAGGATTCCTTCCTCGAGCACATCCACCGCGAGATCATGCATTGCTACGACATGATGGGGGATCGGGTAGCCGCACTACGGCACTATGAGAAGCTTCAGCGCGTGTTTCGGCACGAGCTCGGAGTCTCGCCAACCCGTGAAACCACAGCGCTATTTCGTCGTCTCCGCGACGATGGGCCACAGCAACCGGATACGATCGCTCCGGAGTGCAACGTCGACCGGGACTTTGAGCGCCGGCTCGAACTCATCCAGAAGCAGCTCCATCAACTCAGCCAGGAAGTTCGGGCCTTCGCTTCGATCATGCAGACTGCCGCTCGCCCGAGGCCGCTGCACCAAGCCATCGAAATGCCGCCGGGCATCGATCTGGCGCAAAAAATTTCCTCCGCATCCTAATTTGTGAGACCCCGCCGCTCCGGTTGTGACCGGCGCGAGAGACCAGCGCGCGATGATCGCCTGGTGTCACGG
>DAIMKE010001422.1:0-1769 GCA_036721875.1 Bradyrhizobium sp.
GCGGCGGGCGGACCGGACCTGCACCGCAGCGCGAGGCGCAGCGGCCGGAGCGAAGCGGAGGATGGCGGAGGACGGCTATTTTGCTTCGCGATGCAAAGGCGCGGAGCGCCGGCGGAAAATAGCCGGCCGCAGCCATTGCCGGCCCGGGCCGCTTGCCGCAAGGTCGCCCTCTCAAGAAGGCCGTGGGCCGCGGCACTCTCCGAAGGAAGCGCCTGACATGCCGACCCGGCGGCAATACTCCGGCTCCATGCTCACCCGTTCCGGCCACATCTCACAGATGCATGAAGCGGGCGACGTCCTCCGGGACAAGCTGCACCCGCACCGCCGCCCGCAGCGCATCAATGCCGAAGCGGCGCAGATCAGCGTTGAAGTCGTCACCGTGAGGCGACAAGGCAACCGCGTTGATCCGTGCCGCGTGCGCCCGGTCGAAGAGTCGATCCGACGCGCAGTCTCCGGCCGGATCGTTATCGCGGACGACATAGAGCCGGCGCAGCGTTGCCGGAAACAGGAAGGCGGCGAGATGTGCGGCTGAGAGTGCGGCCATCATTGGCATGTCGGGCATGACGCAACGAAGCGACAGCATGGTTTCGATGCCTTCGCCTGCGGCCACAACGTCGCGCGCGATGCCGAACCGCACCGCGTTGCCAAGGAGATGGCCTATCGCGCGCCGCGGCGACTCGATAGGCGCCTTGCCGAGCCTGACAGGATCGAAGCCGTGGGGATCGAGCCAGGTCCGATGCGCGCCGGTGATGCGGCCGTCGAGGTCAGTGACGGCCGCGATCATTGCGGGCCAGGTCTCGGTCGGCATGTCGCGATCGGGCCGATAATAGCAGAGCGGGTGGAAACGGAGATTTCCGGTTCCGTGCAAAGCCGTGATGCCGCGATTGCGCAAGTACGTTTCCGCGAGTGTGCGCGGAATCGGTTGCGACATGGCGAACAGCCGTCGTGCGGATTCCGGCGACCCGCGCGGCACAGACGACAGTCGCGGCCTGGACCCGGGATCGGGTTGTGATCGCGGCAGGCCGAGGAAGCGCCGCGCTTCCAGCTCGACATCGTGGAAGTCATCGAGCGCGCACGTCGCGCCAATGACATCGAGCAGATCTCCATGCTGGCCGGTCGCGGCATCAGTCCATTTGCCGGCGGCGCCCTTGCCCCATTCAGGGCCACTGAGGCGGACGAACATCGAGCGCCCCGGCGTGTTCTTCACATCGCCGACCATCCAATAGCGGCCCTCGCGGCGACCGCTGGAGAGATAATGTCGGCATACCGCCTCGGCCTCGCGCGCGAGGCGGCGTGCCAGTTCGCCTGCATGTCCAGGCATGGGTCATGCCGGCCGCTCGGCGACACGCGAGACCGGATAGCGGTCAAGCACTCTGGTCAGAGCATCAATGCCCGTCGCATCGGTCGGCACGAACATGCGCAGCTTCCACGAGATAATCTCGTGGAACAGCCCGTAGGCGGAGAGCCGCTCGCGCATGGCGTCGGTGAAGCCGGTCAGTTCAATGCGGTTCGCGCCCATCACCCGCACGCGGCGAAGCTGAAGTCCTTCGGCAAGATCGAGGATGGTTTTGCCGTCGAGCAGTGCCGAATGCGCTGCATCGGGCGTGAGCGCCGAGACGCCGATCGCGGTCGCACTGGCAACCCAGGCCGGCGACACCTTGCGGCCGATGATGCGTTCGCTGTCATCGGTCTGGAACCGATAGACGCGTGTCGATTCATACGGCAGACGCTTCCAGATCGGCAGCAGGAGTCCCGCGACGATGTGAATC
>DAIMKE010001423.1:0-1766 GCA_036721875.1 Bradyrhizobium sp.
AGCCCGAACAGCACCACGGCGATGATCGAGACGGTCGCGGCGACCGACCAGCCGATGATGACGGCGACGCCGCGGCGGCCCGGAACGTCGTCGTCCAACTTGCCGCAGCGGGAAACCAGTTCGCCGGCAAGCACTGTGTCGCGAACCTCCATCCGCGCCAGCGACGGCGCCGTCAGGGAATTCACGCGCAGCACGCCCGCGGGACTGTCGACACGGCGGATATCGGAATACGCCCATGTCGCCAGCGTCTGCCCGTCTTCGACGATCTCCAGCCGGTCGGAGAGGTGCAGCATGACCGCGCGACGCCGGCTCGAGGTGCCGTCGAAATAGTTCGCCGAACCGGACGGCGATGGTTTGGAGGTTTCGGACGCCTGGCTATCCATGGTCAGAAGCCGCCGACATCGAGCCCATCCGCAAACCCTTCGCCAAGCGCGTTGGCCATTTCGCCCTGCGCCGCAACATTGGCTGCAGCCTCGATGCCGGTGATGTTGACCGATGCCAGCACCCGCACCCAGAGGTCATGAACCAGATAGACCCGGATCACGATGTTCATCGCCAGCGCGAAGGCCAGGTAGCCGAGGCCCGCCAGCACCAGCAACGGAATGCTCTTCATGAAGTCCTGCGACTTGAAGAACTCCGCGAACGGCTCGCCGCTCATGCTGGCGACCAGCACGGCCGCAAGCCCAAGATAGAGCGAGAACACAACGCCAAGCGCGACGACCCAGCCGATGACTTTCCAGTACAGGCCGATCAGTTCGCTGCGGCGCATGGTCGACTCAACCTTGACGCCGCCGAACCGGAGGCCCGACAGCCACCAGCGCCACTCGACGGCCTTGAACGCACCGTAGATGAAGGGCGCGAGCGGAAACACATAGATCGCGATCGGGGCGAGCAGCCACAGCCACCAGCCGCGCTTGAAGAACTCCCAGCCGCGTCCCTCGAAGCTGCCTTGAAGATCGCCGTAGAACGAATGGCGCATCTTGTAGCGCTCGAGCGCCGCCGTGCGCCACGGCAATGTCAGGCCGAGCGTCACCGCCGTGAGCAGGCCCCACAGCGACGCCTGCAGGGCGTAGACCCAGCCCGAGCCCTTCATCCAGAACCGCACGCCGCGCCACACCGTGCGCGTCAGGCGATAGCGCCGCGCGCGATAGATCGCGAACTGGCCGAACATATAGAAGAAGGCGATCAGGGGAATGCTGGCGAAGGCCTGCAAGCGCTCGGCTTCGAGACCGATGAGGAAATAGCCGAGATAGATCGGCACCAGGATCGCGAGCGCAACCAGGAATCCGATCAGCAATTCCCTGCCCCGGCCGGTATATTCCGCGGCGTCGCCATCGACCACGGTGTTGGACCAGAGATGGCGGCGCATGTCGGTGAGCAGCCAGAACCGGTAGAAGCCGAGGGTGACGAATTCCAGCGCGGCGCCGCGCCTGACCAGAGAGAAGAATTCGCTGCGTTTGCCGGAAAACGCCACCGGCATCGGTGGCGGCAGGGACGAAGGCGGCGGCGGTGGCACCTGCGGGGGCCAGCTCATCTGGTTCAACGGATCAACTCCAGCACGACATCCGCCGATCAAATCACAGATTTGCGGGCCGTTGTGTGACCCACGCCCCATACGCCGAGGTTTTCGCACGAAGCTTGGCTGCGAACCCGATCCGAAAATCTCAAAGCGAGAATCCGGCACGCCCGATTCAATCAGGACGCGCTCTACGCCGTCTTTTCGAACAGCTCCCGGCCGATCAGCATGCGGCGGATTTCGCTGGTGC
>DAIMKE010001424.1:0-1766 GCA_036721875.1 Bradyrhizobium sp.
GCGCGCGCCCCGGAATGACGATCTGGAGAACAACGCATTTGCTCATCCCACTTTGCGATGGCAGAACTACCCCCAAGCAAAATCAAGGCAGCCGATAAAGCTGCACGGGAGGACCAATGACCAATTTACAGGCAGTGCCGGGCGTCGTCGGACCATTCGCAGGCCTGGACGTGCCGTGGCTGCTGCGGATGCGCGCCGAGAGCCGCCGCAACCATCCGTTCCTGATCTGGGCGCCGTTCGAGGGGCCGGCGCGAAGCTGGTCCTACGGTGAATTTCACGAGCGCGTCGGCGCGCTTTCCGCAGGCCTCGCCAAGCGCGGCGTCAAGCCCGGGGAATATGTGCTGATCCATCTCGACAATTGCATCGAGGCGATGCTGGCGTGGTTTGCCTGCGTCGAACTCGGTGCGATCGCGGTCACCACCAACACCCGCTCGGCGGCAGCGGAGATGGAGTATTTCGCCGGCCATTGCGGCGCGGTCGCAGCTATCACCCAGCCGGCCTATGCCGAACTGGTCTCCGCCAATTGCCGCGGCCTGCGCTGGATCGCCGTGATCTCGCATGATGCCGGCAATACGCCAAACCAGTCTGCGTCGCGCGGCGACAGTTTTGAGCAACTGTTTGCCGATAGCGCCGACCGGCCGCGGCGGGCCCCCGACCCCTTTGCGCCGTGCAGCGTTCAATATACCTCCGGCACCACGTCGCGCCCGAAGGCGGTGCTGTGGACCCATGCCAACGCGCTGTGGGGCGCCAAGATCAACGCCGCGCATGAGGACCTGCATGCAGGCGACGTGCACCAGACATACTTGCCGCTGTTCCACACCAATGCGCTGGCCTATTCGATGCTGGCGACGCTGTGGGTCGGCGCGACATGCGTGATTCAGCCGCGGTTCTCCGCCAGCCGGTTCTGGAACGTCGCGCTGGAGCACAACTGCACCTGGACCTCGACCATCCCGTTCTGCATGAAGGCGCTGCTCGAGCACGAGATCCCAAAAAATCACAAGTTCCGCCTCTGGGGTACCGCGGTGTCCGAGCCGCCGCCATTTGCCGCGTTCGGCATCAAGATGATCGGCTGGTGGGGAATGACCGAGACCATCACCCACGGCATCGTCGGCGAGGTCGACCAGCCCAATACGCCGATGTCGATCGGCCGCGCGGCGCCGGAATATCAGATCCGCATCGTCGAGGACGACGGCGCGCCAACTGAGGTCGGCGGCACTGGAAATCTCCTGATCAAGGGCATTCCCGGCCTGTCGCTGTTTGCGGAATATCTGCACAATGAAAAGGCCACCCGCGAGAGCTTTGACGAGCACGGCTATTTCATCACCGGCGACCGCGTCACGCTGCTGGAAAACGGCTTCGTCCGGTTCGGCGATCGCACCAAGGACATGCTGAAGGTCGGCGGCGAGAATGTCGCAGCTTCCGAGATCGAACAGGTGATCGCGGTGCTGCCCGGCGTGCGAGAGGCCGCGGTGGTGGCGAAGAAGCACCCGATGCTGGACGAAGTGCCAGTCGTGTTCATCATTCCGCAGGCCGGCGTCGCCGGCGCACCAGCCGACCTGCACGACACCGTGATGACGGCCTGCCGCAATGGCCTCGCCGATTTCAAGGTGCCGCGCGAAATTCACTTCGTCGACGACATGCCGCGTTCGACCCTGGAGAAGGTGGCGAAGGCGGAATTGCGGAAGATGCTGGGGTGATTTGAGGCTGCGCGTCGTTCCGGAACTCGTAGGATGGGTAGAGCGCAGCGAAACCCATCAACCCCAGTC
>DAIMKE010001425.1:0-1759 GCA_036721875.1 Bradyrhizobium sp.
AGAGCCCCCCCGCGCCGGCGGATACCGCCGTGAGCACGAGGAAGACGGCCAGCCATTGCATCATGTCACCGCTCCCCTGTCCGCCGATGCTCTTTCGATCGCAAGCCGCAAATGATTACCTAGAACGGAACGACGCGGTCGTAGATCTGGTGCCCCCACGCCGGCTGCTGCACCTCCATCAGGCGGCCGCGGCCGCCATATGAAATACGCGCCTCGGCAACTTTCTCATAGGCGACCGTGTTGTTCCGGGTGATATCCAGTGGCCGCACGATGCCGCCGACGTTGAGAACCCGCATCTCGTAGTTCACGCGCACTTCCTGCGACCCGCTGATCAGCAAATTGCCGTTCGGCAATTTCCCTGATCTTCAGTGCGATCAGGTCCTGTCCTTTCGCCGAACAATGCATTCACGGCCACGGCCTCCTCAGCCCGCAATATCATGGTGACTACAAAACTGATGGCGAGAAACTTGAATACTGACTTCGCGAACTCGATGCGGCCCTGGCCGCCAAATA
The DNA here is from genome assembly GCA_036721875.1 of Bradyrhizobium sp. Taxonomy (GTDB): domain Bacteria; phylum Pseudomonadota; class Alphaproteobacteria; order Rhizobiales; family Xanthobacteraceae; genus Bradyrhizobium. The sequence continues at coordinate 514 of DAIMKE010001425.1, forward strand.
TTCTTCCCCACCCTTGCGTGATCGAAATACGGGAAAGCTCCGGCTTGATTCTCTCGAAAACGATTCGCGGCACGTTCTGCAGAAACGACGACGCCAACCCTGCCAGCGCCAGGACGACGACGATCGGGAGCAACAAACGCTCTCCGTCGGCAGAAGCGAATTCCTCATGCCTGTCCGCGCGGCGCAGCACCGTGCGCCTCGATGTCCAGTATTGCCTTGCGCGCCTCTTCGATCTTGTCGCCCAGCACATTGACCAGCTGCTGTCCGTCGGCGCTGAATTCGCGCACCATGACGACCATGTTATCGACGGTATCGGCCGTCTTCCCGAGCACGAGAGTGAAGTCTCCCTGGTGGGCGCGCAGGCGCACCAGTTCGCGGTGCATCTTCGTCACCCTGATGCTCGTGAAGAGCAGGGCTGCCAGCAAAATGACGTCAACGAGATAGGATACCATCGATGAATTCCCGCTTTTGATCCGCCGATTCTTTCACTTGCAACGAATAGACGCCGTTGAGCTGACCCATCTGGCACCAGAACAGCCGCTGATTGTTGCACTCGAGCCGCACCATCGTGTCCGGCGTGGCATTGAGCTTGATGACCTGTCCAACGTGGAAATTGGCGACCTCGCCAAGGGTGAACGGCCGCTCCTCGAGCACCGCCTTCAGCACCACCTCGGTACGCTGGATTTCGCTGTGCAGCTGCCTGCTCCATTTTGGATCGGATGACGCAGACTCGCCGGTCACGATTTGGGACAGGGCCTGACGGATCGGATTGAGGGCCGAGTGCGGAATGACGATGAACATCTCGCCGCCCCTGTCGAGCCCTTGCAGAAGTATCCTCGCACACACCGCCATGTTGTTGAGGCGGCCAATCGCGAGGTAATCCATTCTCGTCTCGACGCGCTCCAGATTGAACGTCACGTCCGAGGCGCGGGCAAACGACGACTGCAGAACCTTGCCGAACCGCTCGAACAGCGCCTGCGCGACGTGAAGCTCGACGTTCGAAAACACCCGGGGCATGTCCAGCGGCGGCTCGGCTCCATCAGCGCCGAACAGCAGCTCGATCATCGTGTAGACAAAATCGCGATCGAAGCCGATGAGGATTCGCGCGTCCCAGGCCTGGGTATAGAATACGGCTGCGATCGCTTCTCCCTCATACTGATCGAGTATGTCGGAGAGACGGCTGCTGCCGACGCCGCTCAGCGAAAAATACGATTGCGAGGGCGACATCGAACGAAGGCTTTCCGAG
>DAIMKE010001426.1:0-1759 GCA_036721875.1 Bradyrhizobium sp.
CCCGCCATCATCGCCTCCAACAAGCCGGCAAACGGCATGTGGAAGAAGACTCGGGGATGAGTTGAACGGCGCATGATCCCGGAAAAGTGGTTTTCCGGTTTTCCGGCAAGGGTCATGCGCAAATCAGAATCGGACGGGAGCCGCGCTCGGGGGAACGAGACGGCATAAGAACAAAGGGGATGCGTGATGTTTCAGGGTACTTTCGATCTGGAGACGGCGACGCCGACCGACGCGAGCGCGCTGTCGGACGTGCTGTTCGAGCGCGGAATCTATTGGGCGAGCGGCCGCTCCGGGATCGTCGATCTCGTCGCCGCGCACAAATGGTTCAACCTCGCTGCGTTGAAGGGCCGCAAGGACGCCGTGGTCCTGCGCCAGGAAGTCGCCGGGCAGATGTCGGACGCCGAGATCTCGGTCGCGCAGCGCGAGGCGAGGGCGTGGGTTTCCGCCCATTGAGCGGGGAAGCGCATCGGCGAGAAGAATTTGGGCGCCGCCGCGCTCCAGCGGCAACGCGGATGTCCAGCCGGCCGGGGATCGTCCCGCACGGTCAGGCTTTCAGGAAGGCGAGGCGCTGATCGGTGCGGCGCGGCGTCACGTCGAGGATTTCGGGCTTGACCACGCCTTCGGCCACGAAGGGATCGTCCTGAATGCGCGCCTCGATATCGGCAAGCGAGGCATTGTGCGCGAGGATCGTGCCGCCCGCATTCGGCTGCAAGCTTCCAACAAGCAGGAACACGCCATCGTCGAAGCCGCGTTGGATCCAGGCATTGTGCCCGTCCATCAATGACGCGGCTTTCGCCTTGTCGGCAAAGCGAAGACTAATGACGAACATGATCGCTCCATCAAACGGGTTGGCCGGAATAAGGTAAGGGAGCGGCCGGACATTGGGCCTGCAGCCAGGCATCCATGTCTGCGATCTCGCGGCGGATGAAATCCTCGTCGCGGAACGCGGTGGCGAGCGTTGCGACTCCCTGGCTGCGCATCAGAACGTGAAGAGCCAGCGCCTCCGCTTCGGCTTCACGACCGAGCGCAGTGAATTGCCGGGCGAGCCAGTCGCCGAACAGGGAAAACAGCCCGACAGCCTTGTCCTTGGCGGAATGATCGAGCTTCGCCAACTCGTTGGAGAGCGTCCCGACCGGGCAGCCATGTGCCATGATCTTCGTCCGGTTCGCGATGAGAATGTGGATGAAACTGCGGATGCGGTCTGCGGGCGAGTCCACCTCCTGTTCCCAGGAGGCCAGCATGGCGCTTGTGGTTGCGATGCGCCGCTCGATCACAGCATCGAGAATCTCGTCCTTGGTTTTGAAATGGTAATAGAAGTTGCCGCGCGACAGCCCGACCTCTCCAGCGATGTCGGCAAAAGATGTCGCTTCGAAGCCACTCTCGTAAAACAGCCGATCGGCGACACCCACGATCTGCTGACGCGTTTCGCTCGCACCCATTACATCCCGTCTCCACAAATCGCAGCACGGATCAGCAAGGCCGAGGATCGCGCCATAGGACGATTGACCTAAAAAATCTTAGGTCAAGTGTCCTAATGGGTCAATGGCGGCGTATCCTTGCGGCGCTGCGATCCGACTCATTCGCAGCGTCACATGGAGGAGGTAGGGGAATCAGCGCCACCTGGTTTCCGAATGGCGATTTTTGTCATGGTGGCGGAGAGGGAGGGATTCGAACCCTCGATACAGCTTGAGACCGTATGACGCTTTAGCAAAGCGTTGCCTTCAGCCACTCGGCCACCTCTCCGGTGCGAGCCTTATGC
>DAIMKE010001427.1:0-1751 GCA_036721875.1 Bradyrhizobium sp.
CGAGAACGCCATCCGGCCAGTCTGCTTGACCAGAAAAAATGCGCTCTTCGCCGGGCATGAGGTCGGGGCTGAAAATTGGGCCTTGCTTGCGTCGATCGTTGCCACCTGCAAGCTCAGCGACGTCAACCCGGCCGCCTACATCGCCGAAACACTCGAGGCCATTATCGACGGCCATCCCCATCGCAGAATCGAAGACCTCATGCCGTGGCGATTCCGCAAAGCGTCAAGCCTGCGTCCATAGGGTGGCGGCTTAGCGCTTACGGCGAGGCACAGGGAGCGACAGGAAAGGCCTCGGGAGGTAATTCCCCGCGATCAAGTGGTTCAACGAGCGGCAGCAGCTCAGGCTCTACGCGGCGGTAGCTGGCCGGTCCCTCGCTGAAGGCCGACCCCTTCATGCACCAGATGCGCCAGCACCTGGAGAGCACGGACCTGCAGTACCGGCTCGTCGTCTAGCGTGGCAATCTGGGTGGAAGCCTTTCCATCCTGTTTGCCGCGGCGAACTCGTCGTCGCTCATATAGTTTGTTCGTAGGCGCAGACATGAAGTCCAGACTGACGGATTGCTGCCTCCTGCGAGCGCACCTGAGGACGGACATTCGAGACCAAGAGCTTTTAGGGCCGCCAGAAATACCGAAACTGAAGCGTTAAAGAACACGAGCTCTTGCCACGATCGTTGTGTCGCTGCGCTTCGTTATGTGTGTTACAGTACGCCGGTGGAAGCCTTGGGCTTCAGCAGTCAGCGAGCGGTGCGGCCTCTTGAAATTCAAGCTTCCCCAGATGAATTTTAAAACGCGAAACGATTGGCTGTTTCGGATATCGGTGGTCTGGACCAGCTTGGTCGCCAGGGCACTCATATTTGTTCTGTTCTATGGACGATGATCGAATTGCAGCCGGCGGACGAATACCAATTTGATTCCTACACCAAACAAGGCTGTAGACGCAGGGCCGAAGCTGCTTTGGCACATACGTTCGCCGTTGCGAGACAAGGAGGAGCGCGATACCGCATCCCGCCCATGCCACCGGGCGGAGCCTGCACGGCTGCTTTGGCGCGCCCGGCCGGGTTGCCTCCTTCAGGAAGGCCAGCAAATCCGCGCGAGCGCGCTCGTCCTTGATTCCATTGAACGGCATGTCATTGTCCGGCACCATCCGGTCCGGGTCGGTAAGCCAGCCGTCGAGCGAGCGGTCGTCCCAGATGGTACCGGAGGATTTGAGTGCATCGGAGTAGCGCTCGAAGCTCGGCAAGCTGCCGGCCTTGCGGCCCCAGAGGCTAGCGAGGCTCGGCCCGGTCATGTTGCGGTCGGATTCTAGCGAGTGACATGGCGCACACGCCCTGAACAATTGCTGGCCTTGGGACATATCGGCCGTTTGCGCGATCGCAGGTGACCCAAGAACAATTGCCGCGAACGCCACCATTGCGTGGCCCTTCATGGATTACCTCCCTGGTTTCCAGTCCCATCGTTCGGCGGATTAAGGCGCGCCGACCCAGAAGTACCATCTCACAGGGGACGCGCGCTGCCGGAGTAGACGAAGACCATGGGACGCGGCCCCCTCAAATAGCCGGTTTCCAGCGGTATCGATGACGAAGCCGGCGGATCGCAAGAGATCGTCGGGCTTGCGATCAGCGAAGAGCAAACGGCCGCCGGTTTCAGCACACGCCGCGCCTCGGCCAACGTCGTGATGGGATCGCTGACGCTGCACAGCGTGAACGTCACGGCAACGGTATCGATGCTCTTGCTTTCAAGCGGCATAGCCT
>DAIMKE010001428.1:0-1751 GCA_036721875.1 Bradyrhizobium sp.
CTCAGGTAGTATCCAAGTCTGGACAAGGAGCGGCCGCCGGCCATGACGGAACATCCTCGCATATCGCTGTCGCCTGATGTGTTGGCCGGAAAGCCCGTTATTCGTGGGACTAGGCTCGCCGTGGAATTCGTGATTGGTCTGCTGGCAGACGGTTGGACGGAGTCCAATATTCTAACCAACTACCCCGATATCACGCATGACGACATCATCGCATGTCTTGCCGATGCTCGCGATACGTTGAGTGGGGAGAGGGTTTACCCCAGCGCGGCCTGATATGCGCTTTCTTGCCAATGAGAACATACCGGGCGCCCTCGTGAGGGCTCTTCGTGGGGCCGGAAACGATGTCATCTGGATTGCTGGCGTGGGCGGCACGCGACGGGCGTATTCTGCTTACTTTTGATAAAGACTTCGGCGAACTGGCGAAGGCATCAGGATTGCTCCCGCGTGCGGAGTTATTTTGCTACGCGTTCCAATGCCCCGTGCCGATGAGGTTGGACAGCAGCTTACGAGCCTGATCATGGCGCGCCACGACTGGGCAGGCCATTTCTCGGTCATTGAGCCGGGACGTGTCCGGATGAGATCGCTTCGCAAGTAGCCGTTTGCCGCCTACCGCCATCTCCGGTGCAGCCACAGCCACTGGTCCGGATATTCGCGCACCCAGCCTTCGATCACCGACGTCACCGCCTGCATCGTGCCCTGGACGTCGATCTGGCCCTCGGCATCGCGCACCGGCTTGACCTCTTCGGACAGTTCGGCGCGGAAGCGGTGGTTGGGCAGGCGGATGATGCGGACGCCGTGCACGGGGCAGTCGACCTGCCGCAGCAGCCGCGCCAGCGTCGGATTGGCCTTGGTCTTGCGGCCGAAGAACGTTACCTCGACGCCGTTGCCCATGTACTGATCGACCAGCATGGCGACGTGCTGGCCCTTCTGCAGCGCTTCCGCCAGCTTGAGCGGCGCGTCGCGGCCGGCCGCGACCAGCGTGCCCATCTGCACCGACCGGATCCGCTCGATGGCGCGATCGGCGGATTCGATGTTCGGCCGCCGGAACAGGATGGCGCAATCGAGCCCATGGGCGACAGCGCCGAGCGCGGGGATCTCCCAATTGCCGAGATGGCTTGCGAAGATGATGGCGGGTTTGCCGTCGTCGCGCAGGTGATCGAAGATCTGCTTGGTCCGCGGCGTGAACTCGATGCGGCTCGGCTTGTCCGGTTGATCCAGATCGTAGTCCCAGATGTGATCGAGATGGGCAAATTCAGCGCCGATGCGGCCGAGATTGTCCCAGACGCCGGCCAGGATGGTCTCGATCTCCTCCGGCGTTTTCTCCGGGAAGGCGGCCGTTAGATTTTCGCGGCCGATGCGGTCCTCGCGCAGCCTACGCCCGATGAAGCGGGTGACGCGGCCGAAGAAATTGGCGGTCTTGATCGGATCGAAATAGCGCGTCGTGCGCAACAGCGCGATCGTCAGCCCGCCGACGGCTGCTTCCGTCAATGGCTTGGCGGCGTCGCGGACGCGCGCCCTGGTGCGTAGGAGCAGGCGGTTCATGTGTAAGTGCGGTTAGATTCTAAACCGGTTCGCGCGTCAGGATCAGTGAGGCGTTTTGGCCGCCAAAACCGAACGAGTTCGACATCACGGCCGTGACCTTGGCGTCGCGCGCGGTGTTGCCGACCACGTCGAACAGGATGGCCGGATCCGGAATTTCGTAATTGATCGTGGGCGGTATCCGCTGATGCTCCAGTGTCAGGAGCGAGAAC
>DAIMKE010001429.1:0-1750 GCA_036721875.1 Bradyrhizobium sp.
TCGACATTCCCGAATGCGCGCTGGTCGCGATCCTCGACGCCGACAAGGAAGGCTTTTTGCGCAGTGAAACGTCTCTCATACAGACCATCGGCCGCGCCGCGCGCAACGTCGACGGCAAGGTGATCCTCTACGCCGACCAGATGACCGGCTCGATGGAGCGCGCCATCGCCGAAACCAACCGCCGCCGCGAGAAGCAGGTCGAGTACAACACCGAACACGGCATCACGCCGGAGAGCGTAAAGAAGTCGATCGGCGACATCCTCAACTCCGTCTACGAGCGCGACCACGTGCTGGTCGAAATCGGCGACGGCGGCATGGCCGACGACGTGATCAGCATCGGTCACAATTTCGAGGCGGTCCTCTCCGACCTCGAAACAAGAATGCGCGAAGCCGCCGCCGATTTGAATTTCGAGGAAGCGGCAAGGTTGCGCGACGAAGTCAAACGCCTGCGCGCGACGGAAATGGCCGTGGTGGACGATCCCACCGCGAAACAGCGCAACGTGCAGAAACAGGCCGGCGCCTACGCCGGTACGAAGAAGTATGGCGACGCGGCCAACCTCCCCGTCAGCGCGATGAAAAAGAAAGGCGTGCAAGCAGCGCTCAAATCCAGCCGCGGCGCCTCTTCATCCTCCCCTGGAGGGGAAGGTTCGGCCGCCGCAGGCGGCCGGAGTGGGGTGAGCCGCAGCGGCAGCGGCTCAAAAGTCCACAAACCCCATCTCGACGAAATGCACGGCCCGGAGTCCCTGCCCTTCCGCCCGGACGGCGCGAAACCGCGCAAGCCCGAACTCCCCAGCGGCAGCAAGATCTTTCAGCCCACCGACTCCCGGCAGTCTGGGCCGGAGTTCGGCCCTGCCCCGCGCTCAAGCGGCGGCACGCCGGGGCATCGGGGTGGGTGGAAGAAGAGGTAGCTGCTGTCCGCAGTTCTAGGAAGTGAGCCCATAGTTCAGATTGGCCGGCGGACGTCCGCTTTGATGCGCATCCCGGACTCAAGTCGGATCATCGCGCGAGGTCCGATAAGTGCCCTAAGCAGGCTTCGTTTTCGATTTGCTGATGACGAAATGTAAGCCGGATCGCGAACTTGGCTTGCCGTCTGTCGCGCCAAGGTCGTGATCCGGCTTACAAGTGCTTTACCGCCGCACCCCAACTCGATTGACGCCGCCATTTAAATTTCCACCGGCGTTATGACGGACCGCAGCGCGCGCCACCGGACGAGGCCTGAGCACGACGCCGGCCCTCGCCACGCAACCGGCAGGATAGCTGACGTACTGGCAGTACACGACCGCCTTGGCTGGAGCTGGATTGAGAGTGAGACCTGCAAGCCCCAACAGGGCGCTAGCAGCAATCCCGGCAACTGTCGCTGACTTGATCGAAAGCCGCTTCCTCGGATGCATGGCGGACTCCTCTTCGCACTTGCGGAACTGAAAGGTGACAGGAGCCGCGTCAGGCGCGGCTAAACATAGCGTGAGCGCCAAAGGATCGCTGACGTTGACCTAGATCAACGGAGGGTCTGCCTAGCGCCTGGCCATGGGAAGGGAAGTCGACGCCGATTGACATCATCGTTTTGATCGGGACCTTTAAGGGCCAGCTGGGAGTGCAGCGCATGAAAACGCCTCTATGTACGCGATTGGGGATCGAACTGCCGATCGTCCAGGCGCCGATGGGAGGTGCAGGCGGGCCTGCCCTCGCAGCCGCGGTGTGTAATGCAGGCGGACTGGGCATGCTGGCGCTTTGGCATGCGGACGCCGACACG
>DAIMKE010001430.1:0-1747 GCA_036721875.1 Bradyrhizobium sp.
CCGCACTCCGCTAATCTACGCCGCGAGTTGTGCCGAATGTTCTGACGACGGACAGGTTTCCTTGGGCGAGGGCAGGCATGGTGGCCGCGAGTACAAGGGCAGCTGTGGCGATTTGAGCTTTCTTCATCATCGTTCTCCTTTGATGCTCCCGCGCGTCGTAAACGCGCCGAGGCGCAGGTTGCATCAAAATGGAGGGAAAAATTTGTAGTTGCCGAGCTTCAGGGCGGTTTCCGACTAGGCGACAGATGAGGACTCGAATGGCCGGGCTTCCTGGTCGAGAAGCACAAGTGCCCTTACACCAAGATGTCGACCGAGTGCGGCTACCCGATCGTCCGACGTCTTGGGGGCGAGGAGGCAGACGAGCCCTGATTGAGTGTGGATCGGTGTCGCCGATCAACGATGTTTACCCAGCAGGTTCGGGCTGCCTCTCAAGGAACAGACGCCAATCAGCTTGTCCCAAATGCGCTTCCGCAAGGGACGGCGAGACTTCGCGCGTATATCCATCATGGAGACTGAAGGGGAGGTTTTGCCAGGGATGTTGCGTTCGATGGCTTCGGGTCTGTGCAGGACCAAGTTGTCGACTTACGCACGAGAATTACAGCTTCTTAAGAGTAGGTCTTGGATTGTCGGTGGTCAGTTAGCCACCCTCCCTAGCCAATTCCGCCCGGGAGCTTTTGTGGCACGGCTTAACCCACGGCCTGCTTGCAACCGTGACTGCGCCACTTTTATTCGGGGCCGCATCCGACCCGGCCGGCCGCCGGGAGCCCGCGCATCACTTGAGGGCGCTTCAGATCGTGTCCATCGCTACCGCTTTTCAGGGTTGGGCGGGCGGTTGGTTCATGTCTGGCGGCGCTAAATATTTAACATTCTAGAAAGGACGATTAAATGGATAGCCTGCTCTTGAGCCGTCGTCACTTTGTGGGCAGTGTACGCGCGTTGGGACTTGTCGCCGCGATGGGCGGGTTGATCAGCGCGTGCAGCGCAGCCGCGCCGGGACCGGTGCCGATCCTTGTACATAAGGATCCAAACTGCGGCTGTTGTTCGGCTTGGGCCGACCGGATCGAATCAACAGGCGACTTCACGGTCAGGCTGATCAATGCGGAGGACATGGCCGCTGTCAAAGCGCGTCTGCGGGTGCCGCTTGAGCTTGCGTCTTGCCACACCACAGTGGCTGCTGGATATGTCATCGAAGGACATGTGCCAGCGGCGGACATTTTACGGCTCCTGAGCGAGAAGCCGTCTGACATAATCGGATTGGCGGTTCCTGGAATGCCCGCGGGTTCACCCGGGATGGAAACGCCAGACGGGCGACGCGACGCTTATGAGGTCGTAGCTTTCACCACCGGTGGTCGCCAGAGCGTGTTTGCGCGGCACGGCTGAAGACCGGTAGAGCATATGGCCAAGGGGGAACCTCCCGGCTCCCCCGCTCCAGCCTCAGAACCAGGCCCGGATGCCAACCACGAAACTCAGATGCGAAACGTCCCCGCCCGCCGCGCGTTCGAAGCGAGCCGTATCGCCGAAAGTCTCATTATATTCCACGCCGATGTAAGGCGCGAATTCCTTGACAATCTCGTAGCGCAGTCGGAGCCCGACCTCCGCTTTTGACAAGCCAGAACCAACACCGATTTCTGGCACGTCCTGCAACGCGAAGTCGACTTCGACCCGAGGTTGAAGGATCAGCCGTTGTGTTATGCGCTGGTCGTATTCGGCCTCGAAACGAGCTGTAAGATCGCCCCTATCGGATAGA
>DAIMKE010001431.1:0-659 GCA_036721875.1 Bradyrhizobium sp.
CGGCTTGAGCCCCGCCTCGATCGCGGCGCGTTGCGATTCGAGGAACGGCGGCAGCGCGAGTCTTTCGCCGAGCGTTTCCATTGGCTCGTCGGTGGCAAAGCCCGGACCATCGGTGGCGATCTCGAACAGGATGCCGTTGGGTTCGCGGAAATAGAGGCTGCGGAAATAGAAGCGGTCGACCTCGCCGCTGTTGGGCACGCGCAGCTCGTTCAGCCGCTGCGTCCAGCCGTGATACTGCGTCTCGTCGGGTGTGCGGAACGCGACGTGGTGGACGCCGCCGGCGCCCTGCCGCGCAATGGGCGCGTCCTTGTCCTCGAGCACATGCAGTTCGGCGGCGGGACCACCCCCTGCCTCGCCCATCGCGAACACATGGATCTGCGCGCCGTGGGCGGCATAGTCGCGCACGCGGCGCATGTTCATGACCTCGGTCAATACGAAGGCGGTGCGCGACAGCTCCCGCACCGTCAGCACGATCGGACCGAGGCCGCGGATCTGGTGCTCCGCCGGCACCGGACTGCGCTCCCATGGCGAGACGATGCCAGTGCCGCCGTCATCGACCAGCACCAGCCGCTGGCCCTCTCCATCCTCGAACGGCAGCGTCAGCCGGCCGTCGACCTCGATGACATCGCGGGTGACGACCCCTGCTTTTTTCAGGCGAT
>DAIMKE010001431.1:669-1743 GCA_036721875.1 Bradyrhizobium sp.
CCCCGCCAATAGCCGAGGCTCGTTTCGCCCGCGACGCGCAGGCCGGTCCGCGAGATCGAGTTGGTTCCGCGCTGCTCGGGTGCGGCCGGAAAATCGAAGAAGGTGAGATCGGTGCCGGGGTTGGCTTTGCCGTCGGCATAGAACAGGTGGTAGGCCGAGACGTCATCCTGGTTGACCGTCTTCTTGACCAGCCGCATGCCGAGCAGGCCGGTGTAGAAGGCCAGGTTTTCGCGCGGTTTTGCGCTTATCGCGGTCAGGTGATGAATTCCGCCGAGTTGCATTGATTAACCTGTAATCACATCCCCGGGAAAATCCGCCGGGATATTTGGGGCCCTTGCCGGATCATGTAGGAGATGGCCCGATGGTTGGCCAGCGGCGCCGATACCGCCTGTTTCGGGAGGCCGCGCGAGTCATCGCGCGCGGCGGCCCGAGAAGAACGCTATCACCCAGGACATGTATCGCGCGATGAGCGATGCCATCGACACGGCGCAGAACAACCCTGATATCCCCTGCATCATCATCACGGCCGGATCCGGCGCGTTCACCGTGCGCTTTTTCCGTGCTGGTGGCCGAGGCGGCCGCGGCGTTCAAGGCATTCTTTGCGCGCAGGAGGGGTTAGCCCCACTCTCGCCACCGTCATCGCCGCGCCGTTCCCTTGCACAAACGCGTCGCGTTTGTCGCAGGCAATGACGCTGAAACACTTGTCTGCTATTTCTCCGCCCTGAGCAAGCATAGCCGGGTGAGCGCAGCCACATCCGGGATCTTCAACTCACGCCTGTCCCGCATGTCGCTGCGCTCATGCGGGCTACGATATCGATCCATGAAAGTTTTCTTTCGTTCCATTCTTGCCCTGGCGATCATGGTCACGCTCGGCACGCCATCCCGTGCCCAAACTGCAGCGCCAGTGGATCTGCGCATTCTCGCGATCAACGATTTTCACGGCTACCTGCGCCCCTTTTCCGGCGGAATCGTCATTACCGACCCCGAAGACAAAACCAAGAAGATCACCGTTGCCGCGGGCGGCGCCGAACACATGGCGACGCTGGTCAGGCAGCTTCGCGACGGGCACCGCAA
>DAIMKE010001432.1:0-1741 GCA_036721875.1 Bradyrhizobium sp.
CCGACGCAGCAGGAATTCGAGGTTCATCCCGAAATGCTTGAACTCCTCCTTCTGCGCGTTGGCCATGATGGCTTTCGCCGTCTTGTCCTTTTCGACGGACATCCGCTGTTCGTACCGATTGATGGCCTCGGCTTCTTCGATCAGCGAAGCTATCATCCACGCGAAGGTGCGGACCTCTTGCGAAAGCTCCTGCGGCGGTTCGTGGTATTGATCGAAACCCATCCCATCGCTCCCTTCGTGCCAGTCGTGGCTGCTGAATGTCGCGCTCGACGGGTCTTTCGGCCGGTTGCGGCGCGATAGTCCCGGGTCCATGTCTTGAAATAGGCGACGGCGATCATGATGCCGATGCCCGCGACGCTGACGACGATCTGGAAGGCGAGCGACTCGGAGACGAGGTCGATGGCGAAGTAAGCGACGAACGCCAGGAATACGCCCGCGCAAAAGACTTCGAGCGATCGCTCTCCGCACAGCCGTAGCGGCCGAAGCCAAGGAGCCGACAGGAACGGCGCCTCCTTCGGAATCAACCGTGAGACGAGGATCGCGAGCGCGAGAAAATGGACGATGCGGTACGGCGCCAGATTCGTTTTGTCGTTCGGAATAAACGCCGAGCGGACGGATTCGGGGATCAGGTTATGATTGCCGGTCCGCGCCGCGAGCGTGACGATGGCGGCGAACAGGAGAAGGAAGCCGGCGGCACCGAGTGTTGTCTTCGAGTTGATGAGCGCCCTTACCGCACCCGCGCCCCCGACGGCGGCCCACGCACCGATGACGAACAGAAACTGCCACGCGAACGGATTGAAATACCAGTGGCCGGCGGGATACGCCGGTAGATTCCATCCCCAGGTCTGTGCGGCGACGTAGACGCCTGCCGAGATCGCCAGCGCGACGTTGGGCCACCTCATAAGAACCCAAAGCAGCGGTGGAAACGCGATCATCAACGCAATGTAGAGCGGCAGGACGTCGAGGTTCAGCGGCTTGTACTCGAGCAGGAGTCCGTGCTTCAGGAACTCGACCGGATCCCGAATGAGAAGCCGGATGTTGAACTCGTCGAGCAGGTGGGCGTGGCCATACCGCTGCGCCACGTATCCGATCGTGACGACGTAGAAGACGAAAAGCAGGAGGTAGGCGACGTAGAGCTGCCAGGCTCTGCCGAGAATGCCGAAGGCGGCAGTATATCCGGACACGAACACGAACAGCTCGGCAGCATCGCTGAAACCGTAGTTTCGGGCCGTGATCCAGGCGACCGCATTGTTCGGAACGTGGTCAACGAAGATCGCCCAGTTGGCCAGTCCACGAAACAGGTCGAGGCGGAGGTCACGGTCGCTGGTTTGGACCCTGTTGGCCGTCATGTGGACGCCCCCTCGCCCGCTCTACCGCGGCCCGGTATCGAAAGCAGCCGCAGCGCGTTCATGGTGACCAAAACGGTCGCGCCGGTGTCGGCGAGGATGGCGGGCCAAAGTCCGGTGATCCCGGCGATGGTGGTGACCAGAAAAACCGCCTTCAGTCCCAGTGCGATCGAGATGTTCTGCCGGATGACGCCCATCGTCCGTCTGGACAGTTCGATCATGGCCGGCACATCGGCGACGCGCCCGTGAAGAACCGCGGCATCCGCGGTCTCGAGCGCCACATCGGTGCCGCCGCCCATCGCGACGCCAATGTCGGCGGCGGCCAGAGCCGGCGCATCGTTGATGCCGTCGCCAACCTTGAGAACGACCTCCCCCTGGTTCTTGTAGGCCTCGAC
>DAIMKE010001433.1:0-1738 GCA_036721875.1 Bradyrhizobium sp.
GTACCAGCTCGCCGTCGATTTCCTGGGCTATCTGCCGCATCAGATATTGATGGTTGCGTGCCACAAATACGATCTGAGAGCGGCTGGCCACTTCGGCATGCGCACCGCATTCGTTGGGCGCCCTCTCGAATTCGGTCCCGACGCGACGCCCGATATCGCACCGGAAAGATCGTTCGACATTTGCGCAGATAGTCTCACATCCCTTGCCGACAGATTGAGCACGCCTTGACGGTTCGATCCAGTCTTTGCAGGGTCACGGCCGCTGAAGTTTTCTGGTTGGGGTTGAACTTCGATCATAAGGCTACTCCGCGCATCCGCGGAGATGAGCGCAGATAGGTTCCATTTGTCGATCCCCGGAGGTCACTTCACTTGAATTTCTTGTTTGTCTGTGCCGTCGGGCTCGCGGCGGGAACGATCAGCGGCATTGTGGGCACCGGCTCCTCGATCATGCTGATGCCGGTGCTAGTCTATGAATTCGTCCAAAAGAGGCTGTGCCGATCATGGCTGTTGCGGCCGTGATGGCCAACCTGTCGCGCGTGCTCGCCTGGTGGCGTGAGGTGGATTGGCGTGCATGCGCCGCCTACACGATATCAGGTATTCCGGCAGCGGCGCTTGGAGCGCGAACGCTGCTCATGCTGCCGTCGCGTGCGATCGACATCGCGATCGGGCTGTTTCTGATGGCGATGGTGCCGGCGCGGCATTGGCTCGATCAGCATCAGCTAAGGATATCACTGTGGCATCTCGCCATCGGCGGCGCGGTCATCGGCTACCTGACGGGGGTCGTGGTCTCCACGGGACCGCTCAGCGTTCCCTTGTTCTTGTTTTACGGCCTGACCAAGGGCGCATTTCTCGCCACCGAGGCTGCAAGCTCACTCGGCGTTTTTCTCAGCAAATCGGCAACCTTCCAGCGTTTTGGCGCTCTTGACGTCGAGGTGGCGTTGAAAGGGCTGATCGCCGGGGCTTCGCTGATCTCAGGAGCTTTCATCGCAAAGCGTTTTGTCTTGAAGCTCGATCCGGACCTCTTTCGCCGGATCATGGACGGAATCATGATTGCGGCTGGCCTATCCATGCTATGGAACGCCGCTTACGCGAGCTGATCGCACCCGCCTATTGGCACGCGGTCGCGATGTCCGCTACTTCGCACCTCGCAGACGTGGGGCAAGTCACGAGCGACCAAGGCTCAGCAGAGATTGTGTTGGTGCCAAGGCTGGCGCAGACCGTACCACCCGACAAAGTCGGGACAGCCGCCATGGGCTTAGCAAACGCTCGCGGACCGTCGCAGATTGGCCTATTGGAGCGCTTACTTGGCCGCAACATCATAGCGCCACGGCGAAGCTATAGTGCCCATCTTCATCGGCCGTGGCGCGCCATTCATAATAAAACTACGAACTCGTATACTATTGAAATCGCGATATAATTTGCTAAGCACCACCTGATCACGACGTGCATGCGCCCGTTATGGAGCATCTACGTCGAAAAGGCGAAGACCCGGATTCATCAGGAAGTCCCAGAACCGGGCGAAGCACCCGCATCCGTTTTTCTTTTCCGTGATCGCACCATGCCCCCACCGGTCTCGCGCCTTCGACGATAGCGTGCACCGGCGCTCGAAATCAGACGCGCTCGGCGGTCACCGTCTGATAGAGCCCGATGAAACGCGTGCGCTTGCTCCAGCGGAAACTGGCGGCACTCGGCCCGGCGAGATCCTCGATCTCCCTCGACCACATGGTCAGCGCGAACG
>DAIMKE010001434.1:0-1735 GCA_036721875.1 Bradyrhizobium sp.
CGTTCTGATCGGCACGCAGTCGAGCGGGCAGGGGCACCAGACCGCCTATGCGCAACTCGTCGCCGAGCAGTTCGGGGTGCCGCCGGAACGCGTCCACGTCCTGCAGGGCGACACCGACAAGATCGCCACCGGTCTCGGCACCGGTGGTTCGGCGTCGATCCCGACCGGCGGCGTCAGCGTCGAGCGCGCCACGCGCGAGCTCGGCGGCAAGCTGAAGGAGATCGCGGCCGAAGCACTGGAAACCAGCGCGGGCGACCTCGAGATCAGCAACGGCATGATCCGGATCGCCGGCACCGACCGCTCGATCAGCTTTGCCGATCTGGCCAGGCGCCCGGGCACCGATCTGTCGAAGCTGAATGCAAGCGCGACCTTCGCGCAGGCCGACGGCACCTACCCGAACGGCACGCATCTCGCGGAAGTCGAGATCGATCCGGCGACCGGAATCATCAAGATCGTCAACTACGTCATCGTCGACGATTTCGGCGTGACGCTCAATCCGCTGCTGCTCGCCGGCCAGGTGCATGGCGGCGCAATGCAGGGGATCGGTCAGGCCCTGATGGAGCAGGCGGTCTACAGCGCAAGCGACGGCCAGCTCGTCACCGGCACCTTCATGGACTACGCATTGCCGCGGGCGGCAGACGGCCCGTCATTCCACTTCGAGACGCACAACGTGCCGTGCACGACCAACCCGCTCGGCGTCAAGGGCGCGGGTGAGGCGGGCGCGATCGGCTCCTGTCCTGCCATCGTCAACGCGATCGTCGAGGGCCTGTGGCGCGAGTACAAGATCGATCATATCGACATGCCGGCCACGGCCGAGCGGGTCTGGATCGCGATCCGCGAAGCGCAGAAGCGCCATAATCTGTGACCTTTCTGCTCCCCACGGAATGAAACACCTCGCACGGTGTTGAAGAGATGCGACGTCGCGCCGGCTGGCGCGGCGCGTGCTGGATCGGAAATACTGCGCGCGAAACGCCATCACGAGGGCAGGAAACGGAGATTGCCAATGCGTCGAACAATCGTTTTGACTGGAGCTCTGCTGCTTGGCGCGGGTGTGGCGCTGGCACAGAGTCCGCAGGAGCAGGTCGAGAAGACCCAGCTTGCGATGAAGTCCAACCTCACCAGCGCCATTGTGCTTTCGGATATGGCCAGGGACAAGAAGCCTTACGATCAGGCTGCCGTCGACAAGGCATTGGCAGAGCTCGATGACGTCGCGAAGCGCTTCCCGTCATTGTTCCCTGAGAGCATCAAGGGGCTGAAGCCGGCGAAGGGCGACTTCTACACATCGCCCAAGGTATGGACGGAGCGGGCGGATTTCGAGGCGTACTCTGCGACTTTTGTGAAAGCTGTCGCTCAGGCCAAGGCCAAGATCAAGGATGTGGACAGCCTGAAGGCGGAGTTTTTCGACCTCAACAAGGTGTGCATGGGTTGCCACGAAAAATTCCGCGTCAAGGGCTGACGCTGTAGCTACCGAGACTTGGCAAAAAAAGGGCGAACGCCAGCGGCGCTCGCCCTTTTAGGTGTGGCGGCGTTGGCCGTCGCACGAAGGTCAGCCTCAAACCGGCGACGTTCCCGATTTGCTCGCAGAACGATGGCCGGTGTTCCGAGAATTGATCGAGGCGCACATAACGCAAAGTGCGGTCATACTGGCCTTTGGAATGTGGATCGGTGAATGCTGCGACGAATTCTCCTTGGCGTTATATTGGCGTGCGCGATCGGCGCCGGCATTTTCTGGTGG
>DAIMKE010001435.1:0-1734 GCA_036721875.1 Bradyrhizobium sp.
GCGACTTGATTTGATCGTATCCATGAGCACAACCCTGATCGAGGTCCGGCCGGCCAAAGCTGCAGATGCAACTGCGGTCGCGTCCACTCATGACGAAGCCTGGCGTTCAGCCTATCAGGGCATCATTCCCGGTGCCGAACTGGAGAAGCTGATCAACCGCCGCGGCCCGCAATGGTGGGACAGCGCGATCCGCAAGGGCAGCCGTGTCAGCGTGCTGGTGTTCGGCGACAGGGTCGCCGGTTACGCCAATTACGGCCGCAACCGCGCACGAAGCCTGCATTTCGAAGGTGAAATCTACGAACTCTACCTGCGGCCGGAATTCCAGGGCCTAGGGTTTGGCCGCCGCCTCTTCACCGCCGCCCGGCGCGATCTGGTGCAGAGCGGGCTGAAGAGCATGGTGATCTGGGCGCTTTCCGACAACGATCCGGCGACGGAGTTTTACCGAGCGCTCGGCGGCCGCATGGTGGCACGCTCCTCGGAGAAGTTCGGGCCCAAGTCGCTCGACAAGGTCGCGTTCGCCTGGACCAACTGAGATATTCCACTCCGTTTTGAGCGTTATCCTTACGGAGAACCGGCGCCGGTTTTCCGGATCATGCTCTAATTGAAGGCTTTTCCCTGCCCCGCTGCGGGTCTAAACGGACCCTGACGCGCGCCTGATCCCAGGCGTGCCCCTTAACGCCAAGCGGAGCCCTTCATGCGCATTGACGCCATTTCAATCGGAAAGAATCCGCCGGACGACGTCAACGTCATCATCGAGGTGCCGGTCGGCGGCGAGCCGATCAAGTATGAAATGGACAAGGACGCCGGCACGCTGGTCGTCGATCGCTTTCTCTACACGGCGATGCGCTATCCAGGCAATTACGGCTTCATCCCGCACACGCTGTCGGGCGACGGCGATCCCTGCGACGTGCTGGTCGCCAACACCCGTGCGATCGTGCCTGGCGCCGTCATGAGCGTGCGGCCGGTCGGCGTGCTGCTGATGGAGGACGAGGCCGGCGGCGACGAGAAGATCATCGCGGTGCCATCCTCGAAGCTGACCCAGCGCTACGACAAGGTCAAAAACTACAGCGACCTTCCCGATATCACGCTGCAGCAGATCCAGCACTTCTTCGAGCACTACAAGGATCTCGAGAAGGGAAAATGGGTGAAGGTGCTGCGCTGGGGCGACGCCCAGGACGCCCGCCGGCTGATCCTGGAAGGCATCGAACGGGCGAAGAATAAGTGATTTTTCCAGCGTCCCGGACGCGGCGCAGCGTGCAACGCTGCGACGCAGAGCCGGGACCCATCGCGCGTCATTGGACCCCGGCCAAGCAGCGCCGCGCTATTGCGTTGCACTGCGTCCGGGGCATGAGAATTTCGATTGGTAAAGTAAACTGCCGTCCCCGCGAGGCGCGAGCGTCGGCCTACACGCCAGGCTGCGCCAACCCGCGAATCGCACACGCCGCGCGCAGCGTATTCACCAGGAGGCACGCCACTGTCATCTGCCCGACGCCGCCGGGCACCGGCGTAATCGCGCCTGCGATCTCGGCCACTTCCTTGAACGCAACGTCGCCGACCAGCCGGGTCTTGCCGTCGGCCAAAGGAAGCCGGTTGATGCCGACATCGATCACGGTGGCGCCGGGCTTGATCCAGTCGGCGCGCACCATCTCCGGCTTGCCGACCGCAGCGTAGACCAGATCGGCGCGGGCGCATAATTGCGGCAGGTCGCGCGAGCGTGAATGCGCGATCGTCACC
>DAIMKE010001436.1:0-1734 GCA_036721875.1 Bradyrhizobium sp.
GTCGTGCATCAATGGTTTGGGAGAATTAGATGGCCGCCGAATTGGAGGCGCCGTTCGCCGGCATGGCGAACGCGGCTCGCTTACGTAAATTCGTGCTCAGGTCTGCGCAAATGCTGCTGATCGGAGGCGGCCTCTCGGGGTGCGCCATTCCTTTGCGCGTAGGACTGGTTTCGCAGGAGGGGCGGCTGACATCGCCTGACAGTCGAATCATGCTGGCTCAAAGCACACCCGCCCAAAGTGACAGCCTGGCACGGGCTGCATGTTCGGTTCCAAGCGAGGCAACGAGGAAAAAAGATGCGTAATGGGGGAACAGTGCGCGCGGCCTGGACGATCAGACGCGCGAGCAGGATGACGTGGCAACGATTGGCAGCCGCAAGCCTGGCTCTGAGCGTTATGGCGTTGGCGGGATGTACTCCGGGATCCTATCTGCTCGTCGGAGCAGATCCGGCCGATCCGGCGGTGCCCGTCGCGCCGGTAGGCTACCGCTCAACCGTTGCGCCTTACACGCATCTTCGCCCGGCCGCACCGAAGGGCTGGCAGGAGCAGAACCAACAAGTCGCGCCAGCGCCGAAGCGGGCTCAATAGGAGAAGCGCGATGTTTAAACGATCAAATGCGATACTTATCCGTCGTGCGATGCCGATGCTGGCGGCGTTCGCAGCCGCGCTGCTTTCCGGATGCGCGGCCTTTTCCCCGGATGCCGGCATGTCTGTCGTTGCAGACGTGGCGCAGGGCACCATCAAGAAAGACGTCGTTGCGATCCGCACGCCGCAAGACGCAGAATGGGCACACGACAACGTGCGCCGGCTGTTGCGACGCGGCCTGACCGTGGACACCGCCGTTCAGATCGCCTTATTGAACAATCGCGGATTGCAGGCAGCCTACAATGAACTTGCGATCGCAGAGGCGGATCTTGTTCAGGACAGTCTGCCTCCTAATCCAACCTTCTCGATTACGCGGATAGCGGGCGATGGAGCGCTCGAAATCGAGCGCCAGATCGTCGGCGATATACTGGCGCTCGCGACACTACCGTTCCGTTCCGAAATCGCTCGCCAACGTTTTCAGGCCGCGCAACTGCGGGCCGCCGAAGAAACGCTCAGGCTCGCGGCGGAGGTCAGACGAGCCTATTATCGGGCGCTCGCCGCCAATGAACTCGTCGGTTTGTTCACCGAGGCGAAATCTACGGCTGAGGCAACCGCGCAGCTCGCGCTCAAACTCGGCCAGACCGGCGCGATGAACAAGCTCGACCAGGCCCGGGAACAGGCGTTCTATGCCGAAACTGCGGCAGAGTTGGCAACTCTTCGCCAGGAGGCAACATCCTCGCGCGAACGCCTGGTGCGCCTCCTGGGATTGTGGGACGGCGATTTGGGCTTCCACCTGCCGGGTAAGCTACCTATCTTACCAGCGCGGCCCTTGTCTCTGCCCTTTATCGAAGTTGATGCGGTCACCCATCGTCTCGATCTCCAAATTGCGCGGATCGAGCTGGCTGCTCTGGCAAAGTCCCTTGCGCTGACGAATGCGACACGGTTCATCACGGTTCTTGATGCTGCAGGCATCGACCGCAAGACGCGTGATCCCGACGGAACTCCGTTCCGGGAACGTGGCTTTGACGTGCAGTTCCAGATTCCGATCTTCGACGGCGGCGAGGTTCGTGTTCGACGCGCGCTCGAAACCTACAATGAAGCGTTTAATTTGGTGACGGAAAAAGCTGTCAACGTCCGCTCCGAGGCGCGAGA
>DAIMKE010001437.1:0-1732 GCA_036721875.1 Bradyrhizobium sp.
CCGTTGACGGCAACCACGACCGGCACGCTGCATTCCCGCAACGCCTTGAACGTCGGCCAGTAGTACTTCATAACGCCCGCGACGATGTCGTCGCCCAGGATCTGCGCGGCCTTGAGATTTTGTCCCGAGCAGAAACCGCGGCCGGCGCCCGTCAGCACCAGCGCCCTCACCTCCGGATCGGCAGTCGTCTCGCCAATGGCAATCGCGAGATCGCCCAACAGATCCGGCGTCATGGCGTTGAGGGTCGCCGGCTCATCCAACGTCAGCACGCCGACACTCCCGTCACGCTCTCGCTTCACCCCCGGCATATCGAAACCTCCGTTCGCGGGCATTTTTTGGCCGGCCCGGCCGGGCGCGGCAATGCCCGATGGTACCGAAACAATGCGACAAAGGACAATCGCCCCGAAACGCATAGGCTCCGTGCCCCCTGTGACAAGCCCGCTCTTGCTTTGATCTTGCGCAAAGTACCCTTCCGCGGGAAACTGTATCCACGGGGCATCTGAGGACTTCCAGATGCGAAAAGCGCCGGACCTGTCGATCTCGCCCGAAAAAGTGTTCTTCATCGCCACAAAGTCGCGCCAGTCCGACGGCACGGCGGCAGACTTGAATGCAAACTCGGGCTCCGCCGACGACGATGCCGTCCACGGCTCCAGGGACCGCAGCAGGACGGCCGATCGCTCGGAGCTTTCCGGCTTCATTCAGGACCTGAATGTGGACGAGCAGATCGACCTCGTCGCCATGATGTGGCTGGGCCGCGGCGACGGCGATCTCGACAACTGGAAAGACCTGCGCTCGGAGGCTTCGCGCGCCCACAACAACCGCACGGCATCCTACCTGATCGAAACACCGATGCTTGCGGATTATCTGGAAGAAGCCCTGTCGCAGTTTGGCATGTCGCCTGAGGATTTCGAGGAACCCCTCTGATCCACCCGAGACCAAGTATTCCGGAGCATTGCAATGAACAAGATCAAAATCGGTACGGGTGACTGGATCGTCGTCTGCGACGGCCGCAAGGCGCTCATCCTCGAAAATCTCGGCGATCGAATGTTTCCCAATTTGCGCACGAAGGAAGTGCGCGAGCAACCCGACCTGCCGACACAGGATCAAGGCAGTGCGGCTCCAGGACGCGTGTACCAGTCGACCGGTGCGGCGCGCAGCGCGATCGAGCAGACGGACTGGCACGACGAGTCCGAGCGATCGTTCCTGAAGGCGCTGGCAGAGCGGCTCGATACGGCGGTCACATCTGGCGAGACTTCCGCGCTGACCATTGTCGCCTCGCCGCGGGCGCTGGGCATGATCAGGGCGGACTATTCGGATGCCCTGCGAAAGGCCATCAACGGCGAGGTGGCCAAGGACCTCGTCAAGATGCCGGTCTACGAGATCGAAAAGCAGCTGTTGTCATCATGACGCGACGTCATTTTACCACACCCGGTGAATGCCAGCGCTTCATGCGAGCTCCGCTAAGACATCGTTAACCCTGTCGGCCTTAGGGTCTGTCTGACGCCGGAGGATCGGCCGTCGGGTGCCGAAGATGTCGTTTGCGCAAAAGAAACCGTCCACTGTCCCGTCCGCCGAGGAGCGACGGCGCTTTCAGCGCGTCAAGGTTCATCTGCTCGGACGTTACATGCTGCCCGACCGCCGCGAGTTTCCCTGCCAGATCATTAATATGTCGCCGGGCGGACTGGCCCTGCTGGCGCCTGGCATCGGCAATGTCGGGGACCGCGTGGTCGCC
>DAIMKE010001438.1:0-1732 GCA_036721875.1 Bradyrhizobium sp.
ACCGTGCCTAGGCACGGTGATAGGGATGGCCAGCCAGAATGGTGGCGGCCCGGTAAATCTGTTCAAGGAGCATGACGCGAACCATTTGATGCGGCCAGGTCGCCGAGCCGAACGCAATGCGCAATTTAGCCTTGCGCTGCAATTCGGGCGAAAGTCCGTCCGCGCCGCCGATTGTGAAAACGGTGGCGGCGATTCCTTCGTCCCGCCAGCGGCCAAGATGCTGCGCGAAGCCTGCGCTATCGATGCTCTTGCCGCGCTCATCCAGCGCTACCAGCACGGCTTTTTCCGGTAGCACCGCCGAAATGGCGGCGGCTTCCTCCGCGATCCGGGTGGCGGTATCGCGCGCGCGGCTTTCCGAAATTTCATGAATCTCGAGGCCACGAAAGCCGAGCTTGCGGCCGAGATCGTCAAAGCGCTCGCGATAGCGTTCGGCCAGTTCCCGTTCGGGACCCTGTTTCAGCCGGCCGATGGAGACCACGACGAGGCGCATGAACTATGTTTCAGAAATGCACTGGCGGCATGCGCGCTCCGGCGCGCGCACGCAACCTACATGCGCTCCAGCCGATTCGCATCGGCCTAAAACTCAGATCGCCGCGGCCGCCGGATTTTGCGTCCACAACCTTTCCAGATTGTAGAATTCGCGTACCTCGGGCCTGAATACGTGCACGACCACATCGCCGGAATCGATCAGCACCCAGTCGCAATTGGGCAAGCCCTCGACGTGGATGCTCTTGATGCCGTTTTCCTTCAGGGCTTTCGTCACGTTTTCCGCGATCGCGCCGACGTGCCGGTTGGCCCGTCCCGTGGTGACGACCATATAGTCGGAAAATGCCGATTTACCGCGAAGGTCGATGGTGACCGTTTCTTCCGCCTTCATATCGTCGAGGCGGGAGAGGATCATATTCAGCGTCTTGTCGGCGTCGGGTTGCGCCTTCAAGGCCGCAGCTTCGGTCGATGTTTTACGCGTCGGCTTGGCAACCTTGGGTAAAACAGACTTCGTCGAAGCTGGCTTCGTGGAAGTCGACTTGGACAATACAGATGCGGTCAGGGACCATTCCTTTCACTGTATCGCGAACGCCGAATCCGGCGCTCACTGGTTACACTACATCATGTGGGGTTAAGGGTTTCAATATGCCAGAGCGCCCCAGCCCGCACACTTCGTCTCACTTCGTACCTTTCCAACTCCCGTCCGGGTTCCGTAGGCCTGTCGAGGAGAGGTTCAGCTTCAATCCGGTCAGGAACACCCAGGCCGGCGCCGGCCGGTCTGCAAGCAGTGCTGCCTTGCCTTCGGGTAGGCGGTAGCGCGCTAGCGCCTGGGCGGCGGGCGAGCCGAGCGCGCGAAAACTCTGCGGGGGGCGGTCGATGACTGCGATCGGCACCTGGCCAGCGATGCGCCGCCAGTCCTGCCAACGGTGGAATTGAGCGAGATTGTCGGCGCCCATGATCCAGACAAAGCGCAGAGCCGGGAGGCGGCGGCGCAGGGTGTTGATCGTGTCGATAGTGTAGCGCGTGCGAATGACGGATTCGAGACAGCTCACCGCGATGCGGGGATCGTCCGCGACCTCGCGCGCGGCTTGCATGCGCGCGCCGAGCTCATGAAGCGTGCCGTTCTCCTTCAGCGGATTGCCCGGTGTGACCAGCCACCACACACGGTCGAGCTGCAGGCGCTTGAGCGCGAACTGGCTGATGGCGCGATGGGCCTGATGCGGCGGATTGAACGATCCGCCGAGCA
>DAIMKE010001439.1:0-1728 GCA_036721875.1 Bradyrhizobium sp.
GCGGACTGGAAGTCCTGGGTCGGCCGATTGGCCTGAGCACGTCCGCTGCAGCAGGTCGCTGCTCGGTCTGCGTACGCCCCGAGCGCATGGAACTCGGCGCTGGCCCTGGCGCCATTTCCGGCAGCGTGGTGCATCTCGAGCATCTCGGATCGGAAGCCTTCGTTCACGTCAAGGTCGATCGCATCGATCTGCCGCTGCTCGCGCGCCTCAATCCCGACCGGCAGCTGCCCGCGATCGGAAGCAGCGTCCACCTCACCTATTCGGCCAATGCCGCAAGAATATTCGACGTCGCCGGCAAGCGCATCGATGTTGCCGCGCCGGTTCGCAGCGGACGCGTGCTGGAGCAAGCCGTTGGCTGATACCCTCACCGCGAACGCCCTTCCGGCCGAACGCTTTCCGGCAGCCGCCACGCCGGCGCGGGCGCAAGGCGCGAGCCGCACGCGGCCGGCGCTGGCAATGGTGGCTCCGGCTTTCATGCTGATGTGCCTGCTGCTGCTCGGCCCGCTCGCCGGCGTCATCGCGCTGTCGTTCACCGACTACCAGCTTGGCAGCCCCACCTTCTCCTGGATCGGCCTCGAGAACTATCGCGAGATGCTTGCCGACCGGGTGTTCTGGATCTCGCTCCGAAACACGCTGACCTACGTGGCGATCGTGGTGCCTTCAGCGGTGGCGCTCGGGCTCGGCGTAGCCCTGCTGATCGAGAGCGGCAGTTCCTTCCGCGCCTTATACCGCACCATCTACTTCCTGCCGGTGATGGCGACGCTGATCGCGATGTCGATCGTCTGGGAATTCATGCTGCATCCGCAGTTCGGCTTGGTGAACGGGCTGCTGCACTCCATCGGGCTGGAGGGCTACAGCTGGCTGCAGGACCGTCGCACCTCCCTCTATGCGCTCTGCGTGATCGGCATCTGGCAGGCGCTCGGCTTCAACATGGTGCTGTTCCTCGCCGGTCTCGTATCGATCCCCCGGCAGCTTTACGACGCCGCCGAAATCGACGGCGCCCACGGCGCCTGGGCGCGATTCCGGCTGGTGACATGGCCGATGCTGGGGCCGACCACCGTATTCGTCGTGGTCATTACCGGCATCCGCTCGTTTCAGGTGTTCGACACCGTCCACGTGCTGACCAAGGGCGGGCCCTCGAAATCGTCGGAAGTCCTGATCCACACCATGTATGTCGAGGGCTTTGAGTTTTTCCGCTCGGGTTATGGCGCGGCGCTGACGGTCGTGTTTCTGACCTTCGTGCTGCTGCTGACGCTGGTCAAGTCGGCCATGGCGAACCGCGGAGTGCACTACGCATGACGCCGCGCACCCATACCCTCGTCTGGTCCGTCATCAGGCATTTGCTGCTGCTCTGCGGCGCCGCGTTCATCCTGCTACCGTTCCTGTGGATGATATCGACGGCCTCGAAGCCGCAGACCGAGATCTTCACCACCGACCTGCATTTCATTCCGTACAGCTTCGCGCTGTGGGACAATCTGGCCACCGCGTTCGGCAAGGCCAACCTCTGGCGCTTCCTGCTCAACGGCGTCGTGGTCACGGTGTCGATATTCGCGCTGCAGGTGCTGGTCGCCCTCCCCGCCGCCTACGCGCTGGCCAAGCTGCGGTTCGCCGGCCGCGAGGTGCTGTTCGCGCTGGTGCTGTTCTGCATCCTGATTCCGCCGCAAGCGACCGCGATCCCGGTGTTCCTGCTGTTTCACAAGCTCGGCATTCTCGACAGCTATGCGGCGC
>DAIMKE010001440.1:0-1725 GCA_036721875.1 Bradyrhizobium sp.
GATCATGGCCGGCCAGCATGAACTCGTGATCGGCGGTGGCGCCGAGTCGATGAGCCGCGTCGGCATCGGCGCTTCCGGCGGCGCCTGGCCGATGGATCCCTCGATGGCGGTGCCATCCTATTTCATGCCGCAGGGCGTTTCGGCCGATTTGATCGCGACCAAATACGGTTTCTCGCGCGACGACGTCGACGCCTACGCCGTGCAGAGCCAGCAGCGCGCCGCGAAGGCCTGGGACGAGGGCCGCTTCAACAAGTCGTTGGTGCCGGTAAAGGACCTCAACGGCCTCACCATACTGGCCAAGGACGAACACATGCGTCCGACCACGACCATGCAGTCGCTGGCGCAGCTGCAGCCGTCCTTCACCATGATGGCCCAGATGGGCGGCTTTGACGGTGTCGCGATCCAGTCGCATCCGGAAATCGAGCGCGTCAATTATGTCCACCACGCCGGCAACTCGTCCGGCATCGTCGATGGCGCCGGTGCGGTGCTGCTCGGCAGCAAGGAAGCGGGCGCCAAGCACGGCCTGAAGCCGCGTGCAAAAATCCGCGCGTTTGCCAATATCGGCTCGGAGCCCGCGATGATGCTGACCGGTCCGGTCGACGTTACCGAAAAGCTGTTCGAACGGTCCGGCATGAAGAAGTCGGACATCGACCTGTTCGAGCTCAACGAGGCCTTTGCCTCGGTGGTGCTGCGCTACATGCAGGCCTTCGACATCGACAATGCGAAGATCAACGTCAATGGCGGCGCGATCGCGCTCGGCCATCCGCTCGGCGCCACGGGGGCGATGATCCTCGGCACCGTGCTCGACGAACTCGAACGCACCAACAAGTCCACCGCGCTGGTGACCTTGTGCATCGGCGGCGGCATGGGCACGGCGACGATCATCGAAAGAGTGTAAGCCCGTAGGGTGGGTTAGCCGTAGGCGTAACCCACCATGTCGCGGGCAACAGAATTGGTGGGTTGCGCTTCGCTAACCCACCCTACGAATTCAAGCTTAATCGCCGCGCCTGATATCGGCCGCGAGCATCGAGGGAGCAACCAACATGGCCTTCAAGAATTTCAAAGTTGAAACCGACGCCGACGGCATTGCGCTCGTCACCTGGGATATCCCGGGACGTTCGATGAACGTGCTGGACGAGACCTCGACCTCAGAGCTCGAGGAGATCCTGAAGCAGACCACGGCGGATGCTGCGGTCAAGGGTGTCGTCATCACCTCCAGCAAGGACGCCTTCTGCGCCGGCGCCGATCTTTCCATGCTCGAGGGCATGAACAAGGAATACGCAAAAGTCCTCAAGGAGCAGGGCGAGGTCGCGGCAAACCAGATGCTGTTCGATCAGAGCCGCCGCTTCTCGCTGGTGCTGCGCGGCATCGAAACCTGCGGCAAGCCGTGGGCGGCCGCGATCAACGGGCTCGCGCTCGGCGGCGGTTTCGAGGTGACCCTGTCCTGCCACCATCGCGTGGCGGCCGAGAATCCCAAGACCCGCCTGGGCCTGCCTGAAGTCAAGGTCGGCCTGTTCCCCGGCGCTGGCGGCACCCAGCGCGTGCCGCGGCTGGTGCCGCCGCAGGACGCGATGACGATCCTGCTCAAGGGCGATCCGGTCACGGTCGAGAAGGCGAAGCAGCTCAACCTGATCCACGCGGTTGTACCGGCGGCCGATTTGGTCAAGGCCGCCAAGGACTGGATCAAGGGCGGCGGCAAGGCCGTCGCGCCCTGGGACGAGAAGG